>JAGCTA010000423.1 GCA_017963875.1 Victivallales bacterium
AAGGATTCGGTGGTATTGTGGCGCGCGTCCTTGGAATTCATCCGCTGTTTCTCGTACAGGTTTTAACGGGCAATTTCTGGCGGACTCTTGGGACAACGCTCGCCCTGAGTATTGGTCTGGCGCTTTTTACATCAATCTATATTTGGGGCGATTCGATGTTGACAATGTTTTGGGTGCCGACATCCATCCCTGATGTTCTGGTGCGTTTTCAGGAGGGCGTCATTGGCGATGAGACAGCGAAAAAGGCGGCAGAGATGCCTGGAATCGTGGACGGACATTTCATGCGCGTCAGTGTCGCGCAACCGAATCTGCCGCCTGAACAGCAGCAAATGCTGCGCGAGAAGGCGAATGTGATGGCAGGCAATGTCGTCTGCATGGGTGTGGATGCGGAAACAGCGTTTCGGGAGCATGACCCGTTGCTGCGTCTAAAATTCATCGAAGGAAGCAGGAAGAGCGTCCATGACGCCTTTTCGAAGAGCATGGCACGAGTCTGCGTCATTCCAGAGACGCTTGCGGTCCATGCAAACCTCCATATCGGTGATACGTTGCGTCTGGCAAAAAGCACGGTACGGCGGAAGGGGGGGATGCGTGGAATGCCGCCAAAGGAAAACGCTGCGGCTGACGAAGGCTATGCGGACTACTGTGTTGTCGGCGTCGTGGATTTTGCTTGGGTATGGTTGTCGAAATGCGCGGGAGTTCGTGTCAGCGAGGGGCGGACGGCCGCGTTAATCTTCACGCCATACGAACCTCTGATGCGCGATTTCGGTGCACTTGACAATGAGTTTTTCTGGTTTGACAAGGCATCTGGCGTGACATACGACGATGTCGTTTCCTATATGAGAGGCATTGCAAAGACGGCAGCTTCTTCGCGACGCGGCTTGGTGATGCGCCTGAAGAGTTTTGCTGGCGGGACACGCTGGGATTCTGGAATCAACCGCAATTACGTGATTGTAAACTCCAACGAAAGTCTGAACAATTCATTGGAAAGCCGTGCAGGGGGCGTTTTGGATGCTATGGCGAAAATGCCATTGATTATACTGGTGCTTTCGACGCTTGCAGTTATCAACACGATGGTTGTTTCCGTGCGGGCAAGACGCTGGGAGTTCGGTGTCTTGCGTGCCAATGGCATTACGCGCGGCGGCCTGTTGCGGATGATTGTGGCGGAATCAGTCATGATTGGCATTTGCGCCTGTGTCATGAGTTTCTGCTTCGGGCTATTCTATTCATGGCTTGCCAAATCTCTGGTTGATTATGCGCCGATGTTCGGAATCATTGCCCCGCCGCTGTCGATCCCCTGGGGCAAGTTACTGCCTGGCTATGCGTTGGCCGTTGGACTTTCTGTTGCCGCAGGAATCCTTCCCGCATTCTTTGCCAGCCTTCAGGAAATCTCTCGCTTGCTTCAACGGAGAGAGTGATATTTCTCTTCAATATCAATAGGCATTTTCAATGAAAGAAGAAACATGTGCACAAAATGTGCCTTAGCCCCTCCCTAGGCGCGAGCCTGAGTATTTCTTCTCTCGGATTGGCTGCCACCACCAATTGTTGTCCAGATACCATTGGACTGTCTTTTGGATGCCGCTTTCGAAAGTTTCCTCTGGGTGCCAGCCTAGCGTGGTACTGAGTTTTTCAGCATCAATGGCATAGCGCAAATCATGCCCAGGGCGGTCGGGGACGAATTGTATTTGCTCTTCGTATTTCCCTGATGGTTTTGGCCTCAGACCATCAAGGACTCGGCAAACTGTCTGGACAACTTCCAGGTTCGTTTTTTCATTTTTTCCCCCGATGTTGTATGTTTCTCCAGGTATGCCCTTGGCATTGATAAGCCAGAGAGCCTTGACATGGTCATCGACGTAAAGCCAGTCCCGAATATTGTTGCCCTTGCCGTAAATGGGCAGGGGCTTTCCGTCCAAGGCGTTGAGAATAATGAGTGGAATGAGTTTTTCTGGGAACTGGTATTCTCCGTAGTTGTTGGAGCAGTTGCTGATGAGAACAGGAAGCCCGTATGTATGCCCCCATGCGCGGACAAGATGGTCGCTGGATGCCTTTGAGGCAGAGTAGGGCGATTTGGGGTCGTAGGGGGTATGTTCGCTGAACAGTCCGTCTGGACCAAGGGAACCATAGACCTCATCGGTGGAAATATGCTGAAAACGGAATGAACTTTTATGCTGGTTATCAAGTTTCCGCCAATATTCGAGGGCGCATTGAAGCAAATTCGCCGTTCCGAGCACATTCGTTTCCACAAAGTGAAGTGGTGAGTCAATGGAACGGTCTACATGGGATTCCGCCGCCAAATGCATAATGGTGTCAGGCTGAAAACGTTCAAGCAGTGACGAGACATTTGCTTTGTCAAGAATGTCAAGATGCGCGAAATGATACAACGGTGAATCTGCGATTCCCTTGAGATTATCAAGATTGCCAGCGTATGTCAATTTGTCTAGGTTTGTGACTTCCGCGAGTCTGTTGCCGACGAGATAGCGGATAAGCGCAGAACCAATGAAACCTGCACCACCTGTAACAATGACTTTTTTCATGGTATTTGCCTTCTCTATCTATGGACAAGACTGTGGTTAAATAGTATCTGCCATCCGTATGCAACACATTCTCATTTACCGTTGATGATTCCTGTATATTTTTCCTGTACGGTCTTGTAACTTTCGAGGTTGCCAATATCATGGCGGTTGCCTGGCATCTGCATCGCATGGACTGTGACTTGCTTACAGAGCCACGCAATGAAACTGCCTGGAGCATCAGTGCCGCATCCCGCTTCAATTCCTTTGGCGACAAGAGGGACATCCATGCGCTTATAGAAGTAAAATGGCGGGCAGCACCAGTGGCTGGGCGGATCCGATGGCTTTTCAACCATGTCGATGATGCGGTCATTGTCATCGACTGTGACAACGCCGCATTTGCGCAGGCGTGTTTCAGAAGGCTCGTAATACCGCATGATGCAACTCGTGCCTTTGGTGACTGCATACTGGAGAAAGGGTGTGAGGCTGAAGTCAAGAAGGTTGTCGCCAGCAATAATGAGCAAATCATCGTCAAGTTTCAAGGAATCAATGGCGAATTGGATGTCTTTGACTGCCCCAAGACGCGTCTCGTTGCTCGTTGTGCCGTCATCCAGTACCTTGATGTCTTGAGGCTTTTTTGACGCCCATTGGACAAAGTGCTCAACGAATTTATGATTGGAGATGACAATGAATTGATCAACCTTGCCAGATTCGGAAATATCATCTACTAGCCAGTCCAGGATTGTTTTGCCCTTGACTGTCAACAGCGGTTTTGGGAAATTCTCCGTCAATGGATAAAGGCGTGTGGCATAGCCTGCGGCAAGAATGAGGCATTTCATGGTGTTTTCCGTTATATTGTAGTTATGGTAACTGAGAATATGGGAAAAAAAGAAAGTGTGTGTTGCATAAACATAAACGCCATCATCGTGAGAAAAGACGTTTGAGCATGAAACACGCCATTGTCTTGAAGGCTAGATGCCGTCGCTCCCACCAAACTAAGTTTGGCGCTACTGCGTCTTCTCCGCCTTGCAGTCAATCAGTTGTCGTGTTTCGCGGTCGAAATTCAACCCAATGAGCCATATTGGAAGATTCTTCGCACGGTATGGTGCATCGTAGCCCTTGTCCTTCACCTGTTTCAGCGCCGCTTCAGCGGATTCACCGACCTTCAGTTCAAAGATATACACGCCGCATGGATGCACGGAGACGATGTCCGCCTGGCCGTTTGCCTGTCGGTCCTCGACCTTGCATTGGATGGCCTGAGACCATAGCAGTGTCAGCAGCACGCGCTCGTAGGAGAACTCATGGACGCTCTGCTCCAGCGAACCGTATGGCAGTGCGGCGTATAACGATTTGAGGCCCTGGAAGAACTCGTCCCAGCGCATTTTCAACAGTTTTTTCCCAAGGGTAGTGACCCATGAGACATCCTGTTTGGCGGCGACAGAAGTCACTAGCGACGCGAGGTCTTTGCGCACTTCGACATCGGGCACGCGCAGCGTGTAGGTCTGGCTGAATGAATTGTAGTCTGCGATGGTCAGGTAACCCGTCTGAAAGAGCATCGGCACGGCCTTGAGTGCGCGGATGTCGCTCACGTCGAAATCGCTCTCGTCCACATCGGTCACATCGTCCATGTCGACACTTAGGAATTCCTCCCGCTTGAGGAAGTTCATCAGCATGGACGCCTTGCCCGTCGAGGACCAGCAGGCTTTGAAGGCTGGTTCCATGACGGAGAGATTCGAGCCGATCGAAACTGGATTGTAGACTGTTTCAGCAGTATATTTCCCAAAGCGGTAGCCGTTGAACCATCGTTTCAGTTCCTTGCGGTATGTCTCATCCGACAGCCCCATCTTTCTCGCATGGGCGTGCATGTGGTCGCTGAAATACGCATCCAGTTCGTCTTCTGTGTAGCCGAGCATCGTCGCATAGTCATCCGTGAAAGACAGGTCTGTTAGGTTCGAGAGTGCAGAAAACACCGACATCTTCGTGAACTTCGAGACGCCCGTAATCATCAGAAAACGGATTTTGCCCGTGCGATCCTTCATCTGGCGATAGAAGTCCGCGAGGTATCCGCGGACCTTCTCCGCGTCATCAGGCTTGTGGAGAAGTTGCGCGACAGGGTCGTCATATTCGTCGATAAGGATGACCACTCCCTTGGCCTTGCTGGAGACGTAGAGCGAGTCAATCGCATTGCCGAAGTTCAAGTCTGGTGGTTGTTGCGCATCATATTCAACACCAAGTTCACCAATCACTTTTTTGACGAAGGCGGGGAATTTCGTTTGAAAATTCTGCAAAAAGTTCGATGTAGCGAAACCGAAATTGAAATAGAGTACGGGATATTTCTCCCATTTCCAGTCTGTCTTTGAAATCGCTAGACCATCGAACAACTCGCGACGTCCATCGAAGATTGCTTTCAAAGTCGATATCATCAGCGATTTTCCAAAACGGCGTGGACGCGCAATGAAGAAGCGGCTTGCGTCAAGACGAGTGATAAGGCTGTGGAAAAAAGCCGTCTTGTCAACATAGATACACTGTTTTTGTCTCAGTTCTGGAAAATCGCTTGTATCTTGGGCAATAGGTTGAAGCATGGTTGGCTCTCTTTCCGTAAACATATATAAGTTGTTGCATTTTTAGTAGGTTCTTCATCCTAGTCGTTGTTTTTTTCAGATGGCGAGCCACTTGAAGATCTCGTGTTTGCCTTGAAAACTTATTTTTAATATCATGACAAACGAACTGCCTTTTCTCAAAACGCCTATACTCGACTGTATTTTCTCTATCAATATATGGCAGTTTCGATATTAGTCAATTGGATGAGATGGTTTTCGACGGTCTTCCCAAGTGGAAATAGCCTGAGTCCTGACCATTCTCCTGTGCCATGTCTTGTTGCCTTCGGTGAAATCCATTCAGCCGCGTGGATTGAAATCAGTCAGTTTTTTTTCTAAGTCTATGGGCCTCATGAGACGGCGTGGTCATCTCTGGAGAACACGATTGTGCCAATTGCCTCGTTTCTCGCTGTGTTTTTTTGTGTTGGAAACCCAATGCGGAAAATTGCGTGCAAGTATGGGATTTTGGGAGAGCGTACTGTTTGTACATCACAGGGGAACAAAAAATGCGTTGCCGTAAGTATTTTTACAACAACGCATTAAGAATGGTGCCTCCGGGCGGATTCGAACCGTCGACCAATTGATTAAGAGTCAACTGCTCTACCGACTGAGCTACGGGGGCAACCTTTTTTGCAACAACAACATTACTATACTGCATGTTCATTGTTTTTCAAGTCATCCCTGAAAAAAACGCTCAACATGATCCCAAAATCGCTTGTTCGAGATTGTCAGGAAAGACATTCACGCTTCTGGAAGAAGTGCGACGAGGATGGCCAATTCTGATTTGCAGGTTTCCAAATCAGATGCCTTGACTGCGGCTTCAAAGGCTTTTGCGTGTTCGTTCATGTTTGAATCACCGACAATTGCGGTGTCGCCTTTCAGCGTATGAGCCAAATGGCGAACTTGCTCCATGTCCTTGGCTTCAAAAGTCTTCTGTATATCCGCAATTCTTTCGTGCACAGTGGTGCAATATTCGGCGTAAACGGCCTCAATTGTATCTTTGTCATCACCAAACTGTTCTTTCAAATACGTGTAGATTTCTTCCTTCATGGTGTTTCCTAGTATGATAAGTGAAATGGAGGGATTGAATCCAAATGCTATTATAACATAAAAAACAAATAAAGTCAATATAAATAACTTTTTTTTCGAGTACTTGATCTTGCATGAGGAGAGATTCACATCAAGGGGAGTGTGAATCTCTATTTGAACTGGAAGGAATATACATCTGCATCAAGCAGACGAATCTCCATGGTGACAGTTGTGCCAGCGGGCGGCAAAGGTTCGTTGAAGACGACTTTGCGGTCGATGGCATTGCCGAAGGTCTCGCAGGACTCAATGCGGCGACCATCTTCCGTGACGATGGCGATGAACAGATAGCCGCGGGCGGATGTCTCGAAATTGATTCGAAGCTCTGTGCCGTCGTATGTGAATGGTTTGGTGACGGCGGTCAGTTCGCGACCATCGGCATGGAGCGACGCAAAGCCGTCCATGCGGATGGTATAGCGTTGGATTTCAGATGGCAGGGACATCCAGTGGTGGGTGAAGAGATACATGGACAGTTCATCTGGAGCGCCTGGCGTGGCGGCTGGCGTCACGCAGAAACCTCGCGATGGATAGCAGTCGCCGTAGACCCAATTGAGGCCGTTTTCGGATTCTGGGCGCATGAATGCGTCCTGGAAGCGGTGGAAATGGACGCCGTCTTGGGAGGCGATGAAAGCGCAGTCGGTGATGGTGAGGCCGTAACGTGGCTGGTCCTTCATGCGTTTCAGGCGCTTTTCGCGTCCGCAGAGTTCGTCGAAGGTGCCGTTCCATGCGGGACGTTCAATATAGCGCGTCGGGAAGCCAATGTAGGTGTCAGGCGCGCGGAAATACGGCGCGACGTTGTTTGTGTAGAGGGGGATGTCTTCTCCGTCGTCAAACTCAAGTTGCGTTGGTTCTGTCCAATTCTTGAAATCAGTGGATTCAGTATAGGAGATGTCTCGGACGGTTGGCTTGTCTTCGCCTGGTTTCGCATGGAAGCCTCGGAAGTAGCAACGGTAGAGTTTTGCCTCATTGTCCCAGAAAATGACATTTAGCGAATCAAACCAGCCGTTGAAGGGGAATTCGCTTGCGAAGTTGAAATGAATTCCGTCGGGGCTGGTCCAGTATCCAAGTGTCTTCCAACGGACGGAACCGATGCCTTTGTAGCGTTCTTGGTCTGGACATGCGGGATTGTCGTCTCGGAAGACCATGAAGTTGTCGATAGTTCCTGGATGGAGTGTTTTGTCAAGAATGAGATTGTTGTTCTTGCTGCCGTTGATTTCCAGCAGGCCAAGATTCGGCTTCGTCCAATGGATGCCATCGGGACTTTCCGCATAGCAGACGCGGACGCCTGTGGTGTAGTGTTTTTCGCCATCTTCCGATAACATGTTCCAGCCGAGATAATAGTGGCGGTACGTTCCGTTGGGGCAGGAATTGTCGCAACCGTGCCAGTTTTGGTCGAAGAAGAGGTTGCCATAGTTGCAGCCGTCGCCTTCCCATGGAGCGTCGAGGAGGAGAACGGTCCCGTGATTGACGGGATGGTGCAGACGCAGGTCGGCGGTCGTGCGGAGTTCGTCGAGGAAGTGTTTGTCGAAAAAGCAGATGCGTTTGGAATGGATGTTCTGTGGCATGGCGTTTGGGAATGAGAATGGTTGAATGTTATGAAACAACAATTTTTATAAATCTACTGGAAGAAAGACCGAATGCAACTCATGAATGGAAAAAGTGCTTCATTGAGTTGAAAAAACATGAAGGAGAATATATTGATTGAAAAGTGGCTTCTTATGGAACAAATGCGTCACTTGGGACAAGTGGGACGATGTGGGCTGGACAATTGCATTTGCGTTGTCGTTTTTTGTCCCATCCGTCCCATGTGTCCCAATTGTCTCATTTAGTTAAGAATAAAAAAGCAACTCTCAAGGCAAGGAATACGATATGGCAAAGTCAAACGCTCTAAAGGCGGTTAAGAAATTGGGAACATCCCGCGAACTACTCTGGGATGAGGAGATGATTGCGGAAAAGGACGGCGTAAGCCTGACGCTTCATCGTTCCGTTGCTCGGGAGGTCTCGCTGGTTCATGACGCGCCATGGGAGGGCAATGTATGTTGTTACCATACAATCCTCAGAGACGATGCTGGGAAATACAGGATGTACTATCGCGGAGCGACATACAAAATGGGCGAAGACCATCCCCAGGTCTCGTGCTGCGCGATTAGCGATGACGGCATCACGTGGACGAAGCCCGATCTGGGGCTTTTCGAGTTCAAAGGCTCCACGCACAACAACATCGTTTGGATGGGCGACTCGGCGGCGCATAATTTCACGCCGTTCCTTGACACGAATCCAGCCTGCGAGGCGGATTGTCGCTACAAAGCGATTGGCGGCGACCAGAAGTCGGGACTGCGGCTTTATGTTTCATCCGATGGTTTCCATTGGAAACAGTTTGGAGACCAGCCAATCATCAAGGAGGGCCTCTTCGATTCACAGAACACTGCCTGCTATGATAATGTCAGGCAATGCTATGTATCGTATTCCCGCACGTTGCTTCCTGTAGTCTCAGGCATTTATTTCCGTGCAATTCAGCGGTGCATTTCGACGGACATGCTGCACTGGAGCCACCCAGAACTGATTGAATTTGTGGATGGCGAGCCTGAAATGGAACTTTACACAAATGCAATTCTGCCGTATTACCGCTGCCCTCAGGTGATGGTCGGTTTCCCGAAACGCTTCGTTCCGAATCGCAAGACTGCATACGACCTTTTTGGAGGCGATGGACTGCCAGGCATGTCCGATGGCCTGTTCATGTCGTCACGGGACGGCATGCGCTTCCATCGTTGTCCCGAGGCGTTTGTTCGGCCTGGCCTGCAGCATGAGCGGTGGATCAACCGCAATAATATGACCGCATGGGGGCTCGTCGAGACACCATCGGATATACCAGGCACACCGAATGAATTGTCCATCTACACGACGGAGGCATACTATTCAGAGCAGCCGAATCGCATTCGCCGTATGACCATCCGCCTAGACGGATTCATTTCTGTCCAGGCACCGTATGCAGGAGGGAGTTTCACAACGAAACTGCTGTCATTCGATGCCGATGCCGACGACGTCTCGTTGCTCCTTAATGCATCAACGTCGGGCGCGGGGTGCATCACATGCGAAATCCTTGATGGCGAAGGCGTTCCCGTGCCTGGGTTCTCCATGGACGAGTCCATTCCCGTGTATGCGGATGACATCGACATCCCCATGGCATGGAAAAACGGCGGCAGCCTGAAGGAACTGGTTGGCAAGCCGATTTCACTCAGATTTAATATGGTCGATGCGGACATCTATTCGTTCAGGTTCGGGACATTGTAACTGTTTATTGACAAATATATAACAAGAGGATTCAAAAACCATGACAAGCATTTGCCTCAATGAGGACGCCAATAATTTTGTCTGCTCGTTTCCACTGTCTGAAATGACCGTCGAAGGGGTGAAAAAACAGGCGCAGACATACGCGGTGGGACAAGTCTCGCGCGTCATCTTCAATGTGTGCGCTCAACGTTCCTGCTTTCCCACGACGGTTATGGAGCCTATCTGGGCTGGAGCGGAGTTTCACGATGACGGCTCGATTAGTTACAAGGGCAAGATGATTGAGTCTCAATCAATGGTGGCAACTGTCAGCCATACGAAGTATTTGTTCGACAATGACATTG
>JAGCTA010000424.1 GCA_017963875.1 Victivallales bacterium
ATGAATGGTTCAATTCAAGTCCAGTTCAACCAAATCTACTCACAAAAAAGGTGCTTTGAAAAAGGCTTATTCCCCAGAAGGGGCGGTAAATGTACATGACAAGGCGACTGTGAAAGACCCCGAAGGGGTCAAATATCAGTAACCCCAGGTTGAGCGAAGCGAAACCTGGGGGAAAGATGCCACAAAAAGATTACGACCTCGTCGAACCTACCCTCATGGGGAATAGTGCTTTGAAAAAACAGGTTGCCTTGTGTTTGCTTGCGCACTGGAATTATCGGCTTTCAGCGGATATGGAAAGGCTGTGTTTTATTTTGATTTCCTTCTGACGATTTCCAAAAGTTCACCCAACGGGCAGAGGAAACGGCACCATGGGCGTGGAATCCAAATTGAGAGCACCAATGAAGCCAGTCCGATAACAAGGGCTGCCATTGGTGCCGTTTGTGGATGGAAAACGGTGAATGCCTCAATATCGGAAAAATCAAAACTCAGTCCGATACCCATTGCAAGCAATCCGACAAACAAAATAGCCGCACGGAGCATTTGGAGCCATTTCGCGATGGCGGGGCCTAATTTGATTTTATGCTTCTTGTTGAGTTCGCCTAATAGCATTTGCGTTGCGCCAAATGGGCAGACCCATGCACAATAGAACGCTTGTCCGAAAATCAGGGGCAGGGCGATTGACAAGATGAAAAGAAGCAGAATCGTCCATTGGGTGACGACTGGAATGCCATTGACTATCCATACAAGAAATTGAGCCATGGAAAGAATCCGACCTTGCCAAAATGCCAAAACCAGGATGGATGCGACCATGAGAATGTTTCGCCCTTTTCCATAGATGCCTGGCTTGAAGAAGCCAATAATGGTAGCACAAAGCAGCAATATGAAAAAAACATTGGCGATAATTTTATACCAATCCGTTTTAGATGTTTGCACCGCATTAGGTTGTGCTTCCTGATGAGTTTCCTTTGACGCCGTCTGAGGAATATCCGTCACAGCCATTCGCGCTTGTATTGAGCCAATGATCCCTTGACTTGAAAATGTGGCACCTGAGACGGCGGCGACTTGCTTGCTAGCGACTTCGGCGGGCTTCAGGCCATTCCATGAATCAAGCAGACCAGCACTTTTGACTCGATCGAAAAATGCGGGCGTTTCATCGTTTTTCAATGCGATGACTTTTACTATCTTGGAATCCTTGTCAAGCCCAATCAAAAGTGGCGTCGGTCCCATGAAGCCGCTGATATCGTTGGAATAGGGTGTGGATTTCATGATGAAGCCAAGAAGCGTCGTGTTTTTTTTCACTTCATAGACACCTTTATCCGTGTGTGCCACTTCCGTTGCATCAGGAAAAATCTCTTTTGCCTCTTGTAGTGTGGCCGCATCCGGGGCGTTAATCTGCGCGTTTTCTTCCTTTTGGGGGGCTTCCTGGGGCTTTTCAATCTCCGTTGGCTCGGCCTTTTCCGCCAGACTGATTCCAAAGATTTTTTCGTTCCTAATGCAAATTATTGCTATCAGAAGAAATATGATAATGATTTCTATAGCCATTTTCATTAGTCATTCCTGTTTTCGTTTTTGACATAGACATTCGTGGTTTCTGCGAAGTCTTCTGAATGGATGCCAACAGGCCGTGTCCCATAGTCATTCATGGGAGCACTTGGTTTGAGATTGATTATGCGTCAAATATCATTTTGTTTTGAATTGTCGATAATTTCCTGTATGCCTGTGCATTCAGGGTCGATTTCATCTATACGTTTGCTCCATAGATACTTTTTAGTTTCAGCGACGACGACTTTGTGAAGGAGCAGGACTGAAATGACATTGGGGATGACCATCAAGCCATTGGCGAAATTCGAGAAGTCCCAGACGACTGCCAAGGAACCAATGCTGCCGAGAAATGAGATGATGATATATAGAATCCTGTATGACATGAGGGCTTTGGGAGTGTGGAACAAAAAGCCGACGCACTGCTCGCCATAATAGCACCATCCAAGGACTGTTGTTGAGGCGAAGGCGAAGATGGCAAACGCAAGGATATATTTCCCACAATACGGAATTTGTTCAAAACACGCCTGGGTGAGTATTTCATTGTTGTTGAGATCAATTGCTTCAGGGAAAGCCAAAGCGCATGAAACAAGAACCATGCCAGTCATGGCGCAGATGATGATTGTGCAAAATGTCCCTGTGTAGGAAACCAAGCCCTGGCGGACGGCGTTTCGCGTTTGCGCAGTGGCGGCCACAATAGGCTCGGAGCCCATGCCCGCCTCATTAGAGAAAAGTCCGCGTGCAATGCCGTAGCGTGCCGCAAGCATGATTCCATGCCCGACGACGCCTCCGACGGCCGCCTTGGCTGAAAATGCGCTTTTAATTATCAGCATCAAGGCATCCGCAAGGTATGAATAGTTGAGAATAAGCAGAGTGGCGCAGCCAGTGAGATACACAACTGACATCAATGGAACAAGGCACGTGCAGACCTTGGCGATTGCCTGCAGGCCGCCGACTATGACAAGGCCGACCAGTACTGCCAGCATTAATCCTGTAATCCAGTTTGGAATCCCGAAGGTGACATTGACGATTGTGGCAATCGCGTTGGTTTGAACGAGATTGCCCGTTCCAAGGACGGCGATAGCCGCCATGATGGCAAACAGAATTGCCATCCAGCGCCATTTGAGCCCGTGGAGAATGGTGTACATCGGTCCGCCATGGACTTCGCCCTTGCTGTCCTTGATACGGTATTTAATTGCAAGCAGCGATTCAGCGTATTTTGTTGACATGCCGAAGATGCCTGTCACCATGCACCAGAAGACAGCGCCAGGGCCGCCAAGCGAAACGGCGGTCGCGACGCCGACGACGTTGCCCGTGCCGATGGTGGAGGCGAGGGCAACGGATAAAGCCGCAAATGGCGAAACATTGCCGTTCAGCCTTTTGTCACGTTCTGCGACGACGTGGAATGCCTTCACAAGGAATCTGTGGATAAATTTCAGGCGAATAGTATAGAACAAGTGTGTCCCAAGAAGCAGAATCAGAAGAGGCGGCCCCCAGAGAAACGCATCAGCCGAACTAATCCATTGTGCAAATGATTCCATATATACTCCTGAATTTTAATCTTGTTTTTAGTGCAGAAAAGAATGATATTGAAGGAAGTTTTTTCCTTGTTGATACTTTCATAAATATGAAGAAATGGTTTTGACGACGGCGTCCGCCAAGATATTATAGCCATTTTCGCTGAAATGGCAACCATCTTTCTGGTCATGCCGCATCGGGACGGCGACAGAATATAAATCATTGACGGGTACATTCAACTCACGGCATACATTGCAGGCAATATCATTGTATTCAGCAATGCAATCCGCAGTATGATAGCGGTCATCGTACACTGGCACTGGCGTGCTTAAGGCGAAAATGACGTTCTTCGCGTGCTTTTTCAAGTCAAGAAGAATTTCCCTCGTGTTTTTCGCATATTGTTCAGGAGTCGTTCGGACATGGTAGCCCATTTTCTCAATGATTTGGACTCTCTGGGCTGGCTCAATAGCCTTCAACTCGTCGAGATGTTGTTCAAAGAAGAAAATCTCCTCGTTGTCATTGACGAAATGATGGTCCCAAATGCCGAAATTCACATGAATGACATCCCATGGCTGCTCGCCAAGCCATTGCTGGATGTTTCCACGTTCTCTGAGATAGAATTCAGATGGACCGCAGTTTCTCGCTGGCCGTGTGACAAATGCTTTCCCCTTCATCTTTTCCACGACAAATGGGGTGTAGCCTAGCGAAATGGAATCGCCTAGAATCAGCACTCGAGGAAGTGAGCCGCCGTCTGTATAGGAGAATTGTTTTATCGTATCCTTCTTTTCCCAATCCATGAGTATGGTTTTCCTTGATGTTGTTTTAATGTTTTATTCAGTTTTGGGTATCGCCTGACGGCTTTGTGTCGTCATTGTTTTCGGGATTTTGGTTTTCGGAGATGCTAAGTTGCTTTTTCAGGATAATCGCGAGGTAGATGCCACAGGCAATGGCAACCAGCAGCCAGGATGCGGGGAAGCACATCAGCAGACCACCAAGAGTCCGATAATGCGGGAAGATGAATATAATCCAGAGAATCCTGAATAAGCATGCACAGAACAGCACGATGATAAATGCGGCGAATGATCTGCCGAGGCCGCGCATCGTTCCGCTGAAAACCTGCATGAAGCCATGCGTGAAATAGAAGAGAAAGACAACACGCAGACGCTGCATGCCCCATTCGATGACTTCCTCGTTGGATGTGAAGAGCATCATCAGTTGAGGACCGAAGTACAACGCAGTCAATGCGGACGTCACAATGATGATTTCCGAGAGAATCAAGCAATATACGATGAATTTCTTTAGACGCGCATAGGCATGGCCGCCATAGAGTTGCCCAGAAAAACTGATGGCGGTGTGGTGGAAACTCGTCGAACCAGTGTTGACGAGCATTTCAATGTTGAGTGCGGCGGTGTTTCCCGCGATTGCCAGCCAGCCGAATGAATTGATTGACGACTGGATGATGATGTTCGCAAAGGAGAAACTCGTGCTTTGAAGTCCAGCGGGAAGCCCCAGTTTCATGATGCGGATGAAAATAGACCGATTCATTTTTAATTCCTTGAAATGAAGTCCGCCAATTTCATCGGTCTTTGCAATCGCATGCCAGACAAGGGATGCGGATAGCATCTGGGATATGACCGTGGCGGTCGCTACGCCGTCTGCATCCATTTGGAAGCAGATGACGAAAACAAGATTAAGAATGACATTGACAAGGCCCGCGATTGTCAGAAAATACAATGCGCGTTTTGTATCGCCTGTCGCTCTCAATATGGCACTTCCGAAATTATAGATCATGCCATTTATCATGATCTATAATTTCGGAAGTGCCATATTGAGAGCGAC
>JAGCTA010000425.1 GCA_017963875.1 Victivallales bacterium
ATAATTTAATGATTTGCAGGTGAAAATCAAATTGTAGACTTTACTATAATCAAACAGAATCGATTTATGGCATGATGTCCTGATAGACGGCGATGGCGTCGTCGAGGTCGGCGACAGGGGCGAAGAACAGCTCGTAATAGGTTGAATCGCCCTTGCGGGCATCACGTCCGCCCCATTTGCTCAATTCGAGTGTGAAGCCTCCGTCTTGGCCTGCCGAGCTGAGGAGCTGGCCTGGATTTTCGTGCCAGTTTGGCATATTGGCGCTGATGACGGCGACACCGTCCTTGCCGTTTTCGCCAAGATAGGCGATGCATGGGACGACATCTGGGCGTGGAATGTTGAACCAGGCGGGCTTGGTGTTTTTACGGAACGACGGCCCCTGTCCGTCCGACCATGCGATGAGCCGTTTGGTTTTGTCGACAATCACATGTGCGATGACGCGCGAGGTCTGAATTTCTGCTGTAGCAGTGACTTCAAGCGTCTGTTTGAAGAAACGCCTGTCGGGGAACAATTCAAGCGTTCTGACGACGGTGAAATTGGGCAGTTCGGTTGTCACTGTGAACGTCAATGAGCCGTCGCGTTTTGTCAGGACGACGTCGCGCATTCTGTGCATTGTGTAGTATTCGGAGCAACTGGATTTGTCGAAAAGGCTGGCACTAAAGAAAGAGAAAAAATCGCGCGGCTCGCCGCGCCGCCCGAACTGCTTGACGCAGTAGTTCCTCGCGGGTCCGTTCAGAACGAGTTCGATGTGCGGCGTCGTGATGCGGACATCCGCGCCTTCGAATGCGAAACGGATGTCACCTGTGTCGCCGATACGCTTCAGTTCCTCCTGGAGCGACGGCGAGGCGAACGAGGCCGTGCATAGAAAAATGGCCAGCAGTGTGCAAAAACGCTGCATCATGGCGTTACCTCAGGATGAACCGTTTGAAACGCGACGGATCTTTGCCGCCGCAGATGCCGTAAGTGATTCCCATCCAATAGTCATGGCCTTTCAAATCCGCGTCGGGTGCCACGAAATTGTAGCCGAAGACCGTCCCTTTCTGCGGCTTGAGAGAGCCGATGAGCTCGAACGGAATCGCCATTTCATAGATGATGAACCCATCGCAGACTTTGGCGACCGCCTTGACGGTTGTGGGGACGAGGTATGGCACGGGCCATGTCCTCGTGACGACCGTCCCTTGGGTCTGCGTCGAATAACCGATGTTGATTTCGACATCGTCGCGGTCGTAGTTCGGCGTGCGTGCGTTGTTCAGCGTGTCAAACGCCATCTGGACGCAGTCGCCGCCCCAGATGGTTCGCGGCGGATTGGCGTTGATGAACGTGTCGTCAAACACTTTTGCGGCAAAATAGAAATAGTTTTTGTCCCATGCGACGGTCGCCTGGCAGCTGAGGTCGGCGGGGCCAGTCCAAAGCCCATGCGACATTGCATCGGGCGGGAAGAGGACATCGGTCGAATCAAGGACAATAGGCTTAAGCGACGACCATTCGGAAAGGTCGCCGTCGATGATGACGTTGGTCGGCGCGGGCGGGCAGTCAACGAGTTCGACCTTTGACTTGAAGTGGCTTTCACCTTGCCTGGTGCGCGCGGTTCCGCTGATGAAATCGCCGTTCATCGCATCGACGTCGATGCCTTCGGGGATGGCCAGCGTCTGCGTCGTTTCTGAGGACGCGCGGAGGCGGGGAATGGAGAGCGTGAATGGATTAGGTCCGTTCAATGTCTTTATATCAAGGGAAATAGCGACGTCCTGCTCGACGTTCAGCTGATTGGAGACCGTGAATTTCAGCGTGTTGAGGTCGGTGATACGCACATCGACGGCAACGGGGTCGATGTGCAGCTTGGCGGCCTGAAGAAGCACCTCCAAGTCGCTTTGCGTCTGCGTCGTGCGAATATAGACGGGTAGGCCTGACAGTGTGATGAGCCTGCTAGCGTCTACTGTGTTTCCCTGGATATCCGCCGCAGTGACGGTTGTCGGCTGATTTAGTTCCATGTCGAGCGACTGGTTGCCTGGAAGCCATAGCGCGGCGACGGCGCCGTCGGGGACGGTGAAGGTATAGGCGCGGACCATGCTGCCGAGTTTCAATTCGCGGCCATTGGAGAAGCCGTTGAGCTGCCGTGCCATCGCGGAGTATGCCGCGACGGACGGGCGCGGGTTCGGCCAGGCGAACATCGAGTAGGTGTCGCTGGGCGAAACGGTGTAGTACATCAGCCGTTTGACATTCGGGCAGGAGGCGGTCATGATGAAGCTGCGAACCATGTAGGCGGCCATGCGGCGGTGCGCGGCGGAGTCCAGCGGCTCGTTCGGGCTGATGGCGAAACCGTATTCTCCGTTCATGACGGTCTTGCCGCCTGAAAGCCTCTGCAATTCGTTGTATGTGTGGATGATGTCGTTTTCCTCGGGGGACTGGACGTACTTGTCGCCGTCGAACTGGCTCGGATAGCAGTACGGATGGCAGACCGCCTCGTCGAAGAAGCCCTTGCCCTTGTTCATGACTTGTGTCAGGAACGGGAAGTGGCCTTTGGAGCTGTCGACGCCGCTGACGGCGGTCGTCTGCACGATGGCGTCTGGATTGGCGCGTTTGACGCCAGTGTAGCCAGCCTTCATCAGTGTGACGACCATGTCGATATATTGTTCGCGTGTCCATCCGCAGTTTTTGATGACATTGTCGGCGAGCAGGTCGGCCTCGCCGCCCCACATCTGGAACGTCCGCGCCTTGCCTTTGAAGCGGCTGACGACCTTGAACGCGAAGTCCTCGTAGTCCTTTATGAACTCGTCCTTCGGCGGATAGATGTCTGTGCTGGACGGCTTGATTGTCGCCCATGTCGGCGTCCTGCGGAAATAGACGATCGGCTCGATGCCGTAGGACAGCAGCTGATCGATTCCCTTTTCGACGCGGTCGACGTTCGGTCCGAGCTTGCGGTCTTCAGTCATATACGCCCAGCGGCAGGCGACAGCGGCGGACTGGACGCCCATGCGCGCGACGGCGGGAATACGGTCACCTCCGCCGACGCAGATGCCGAAGAAGCCGTTGTCTGCGAATGGCGTGTGCTTGTGCGGAGCCTCCAGCACGCAGAACGTGGCGTTTTTGGCGGGCGCGGCGGTGCCGTCGACTTCCGTCTGCGCGGTGACGAAGTACACGCCTTTCCGTGAGATGTCTTTGACGGGTATGTCGATGTGTCGCGTTGCCTTGGAGGCGATGTCAGCGGCGGCTTTCTGTTCAAGGATGCGGGTTCCGTAATAGTCCGTGACGGAGACGCTGTAGGCGGCTTTGGTTGGATTTGCCATGGCGTTGTGGATGCTGAGCTTCAGCGTGACCGGCTCGCCGACAAGGAAGACATGCCCCTCGGCGGGCGCGGGCACGTCGCAGAAGAACGGAACCTTCTCGGCGTTTTCGTAATCCGTGAGCATCTGCTCCTCCAGCTGGGCAACATCAAGGCGGACGGCCTTTCCCTGTGGGTCGAGCGAAAGCCAGAACTTGTTGTGGTCACCGAACTTCTGGGGAGGAATCTCAATGTCGAACCGCTGCCATTGCGTGGAGACTTTGACGAATTTGTACGGCGATCGGCCGTCCCAGTTCGTGCGGTATATCCACAGCTTGACGGTCGTGTTGTCGGCGGCCGCCTTAAGATAGACGGAGAAGACGTATGGGATGTCGGGCTTCAGGGTGAAGGTGTCATTGGTCATGAGGAGACGATTGATTTCCATGCATCGCGAGCCGTCTGCGGCATCGTTGTCGATGATGGTGCCATGGGCGTTCCATGCGCCGACGCCAGTCTCGAAACTGCTGTCTCCCTTGAAGAGGTTTTCTGACCAGACATTGCAGACGCACAGAAGGATAGCATAGAATGCGAGTATATGTCTCATTCTCATTGATGTTTCCTTGTTGTTTGGTGATTCTTGTGTGTTGAAAAAACTAAAAGAAGTCATTTTCTGACTGGTTTCAGCAGAAGTTCGGGGGCAGGGGAGAGGAACGGCGGGATTCCGTGGAAGGAGACGTTGTGGTCTTCAAAGAAGTGGATGTTCGGAGACGGCTCGATGATGATTCGATAGACGCCTGGCAACGCATCTTCGCCGTGGAAAGCCGCCTCGAATGGCATCAGGATGTCCTTGTTCTGCCAGACCTGCTTGCCAGCGGGGTTGTAGATGGTCGCGGAAAGCCCTTCGCCGCCTTCGCCCCAGAAGCGCACGGCGAACTCGCGCGTTCCTTCTGGAACGAGAAAATAGGCGGAGCCGCCGCCTGAGATGAAATGCAGCGGTTCGCGTTGGGCGGAGAAGGCGATCGGGCAGCTGCACTGACTGAACGAGAAGCTGCCCGCGCCCTGGACAACCGTCAGCTTGTAGAGGCCCGTTTCCGGAAGATTCTCAATGGTGAACGTCTGCGTGCCGAACTCCTTCAGGCTGATGTCTGCGGGGAGTTTCTTGCCTGACGGCGACGTAACCTTTCCCGTGAAAGAGCCACGTTTCAGTCTGCCGTAGCCTTTGCAGCTGGCCGTGATGGAGAACGACTGCCCCGCGACGCCATAGAACACCAGTTCGCCGCCGTTGCGCATGAGATATGAATTGAAAGGCTTGGGTAGAGAAGACTTGACCATGGCAGGCACAAAAGTCCAGCCTTTCATGTCAAAGGGAGGAATGGTTCGGAATTTTTCCGGCGGGCGTTTGGGGTATGTCTCAGTCGCCCATTCGTTAGTGAATGGCAGGGAGGTGGTTACTCCGTTGCGGATGACGCGGAGTTCGCCGGAGATGTTCGCCAGGCCGCCGATGCCGAGATTCCCTTGAAGGAATGTCATGGCGGGTCTGTCGGCATTGTCATGGAGCGTTGTGTTCTTGAAATGGATGTTCCCTGACGTGCCGTCGTCCGTGGGCATCATCTTGATGGAGATGGGCGGCGTCGTCAGTTTCGTGACGCCGCGGATGGTCGTCGTCCGCTGTGCGACGTTTCGGATGGTGCAGTTTTCAAACGTGATGGCCGGTCCGACTTCGCTGGAGCCGTTTAGGTGAATGCCGTCGAGGCAGTCCTCGAATTGGCAGCCTTTGAATGTGAGATGGCCTGGAAATGTCTTGCCGATGATGTTCCTCATGGTGATGGCGAGCGTGCAGGACTGGTTCTTGCGCGAGATGCAGTTCTCAAGCGTGATGCCGACGGCACCCGTCGTCTCGTTCATTCCGACGAGGTGCATGGTGTAGCCGCATCCGACGTTGTTCTCCGCTAGGCAGTTGCGCATGACGAAATTGCGGATGGGCTCGTTGTCCCTGTTCGGCTCGAAATCGACGCCTGCGCTTGGTGGCGTGTCGCCCGTGTTGATGAATTTCGTGTTTTCGACAAGCGTGTCGATGGCGGCGATGACGCTCATGCCCTGGCGGTAGTTGTTGTCGCAAATGACGTTTTTGATGGTGATGTTTTGACAGATATGCCCCTGGCGACTTACGCCGAGGTAGATTCCGTCGCCGCCAGAGTCACGAAACGTCATGTTCTCGACGCGGATATTCGTGCTGCTGTGGATTGCCAGGCAGTGGCGGTGCGTTGACCATTCGTAATTGTCGCTGGTGTAGTCCGCCTTCTGCATCTTGAACGTGCCGCCCTGTTTGCCGAGACCGATGATGGAAATGCTGTCTTTGAGGCTGAGATTCATGAGATGTTCGACTTTCTTGTGGAAGTGGCCGCGTTTTGCCTCAAGCACAGCGCCGTCCTCGAAGATAATCTGCATGTTGGACTGCGGACACAGCGTTCGAGAGGTAATCCAGGGGCCTTTCTGCTTGTCGACGACGAGTTTTCTGACGCCAGAAGCAAGGGCGGCTTCAAGGATTTCCGTCGAATCATCGTCATCGTATCCCCACCATGAGAGCGTTGCCTCCGCGATGCGGTGGTTGCGGATGTCATCCAGTTTGGCAGTGTTTGGCGTGATGACCTGCGTGGCGTGCACGGCGCAGCCGAGAAGAACGGCGAAGAATGTGTTTTTCAGAATGGTGCGTTTCATGGGATTGCCTCCAAGTGATTAAGGAAATATATGCACTATAAAACAATAATCGCCAAAATACAAATTTCTGTCGTTGAATGCCGCCTGCAAATTACTCTTTCATCTATGCTTTATTCCATGCGGAGCGTCTTAAACTCAAACGGTCTGAATTCTAAAGTTACAATACCTTCATCATCAACGTACAACGGCTCGCTGTCCGTCCATTCCATCGCATCACACTCGGTCAGACGCAGCGCTTTTCCGACATGCAGTTTTGCTGTGCAGTGCCTGCCTCTGAACTCATGTAGACGAATGATACGGCTGTCATCGTTTTCCGCGCGCTTGAATGCATCCACATCCACGCCATCCGCATCCAAAACGAAGGGCAACCATGGAACTTCGGAAACACCTTCCAAACACAATGGTTCGCGGTTCAACTGAAAAGCCTCCTCTGGAACTTTCCCTGCAATAAAATCGCCTTGATGCGAATAAACGGAATATGTGAAAACATGTTTACCATTGTCATGCGTCACATCCACTTGCAAGGGCGAGCGAAGTAGCGTCAGTGCCAGCCAATGACGGCCCGCCTCATGCCCATAGCGGCCATTGTTCAGACAGGCTATGCCGCCACGGTCGTCCGAAATGTCGTACCATCTGTGTGCGACATGCTCAAACGACGCCAAATCGTAGGATGTGTTCTTTCTGAGGCTTCGACGCATGAACCCATGTTGAACTTCTCCGTATGCATCGGATGCGTCATTGGCAATATGGAAATTCACTCGCAACCGCCGCTGGGTCTCACGCCAATCGACGCTGGTAATGAAATCGACCCTTGAAGAATCAGCCTCCAGGACAGCCGTCTGCTCTATGGTCGAATTGCCTATGACAAGCCTGAACTGCACAAAACTGCGCAATGCCCCAACCGTCATTTTTGGCGACTCCAGTGCGATTGCATTCTGCGCTGGAATGTCCCGATCGACATATTCCACTTCCCATCCCTCGAATTTTCGAGGCATATCGACATGAAGAGTCAATTTGTTTCCGCCGCCATCGCAAAGCATTTCACGCTCAAGCCGCTTGTCGTAAAGACTGCTCAACCGCCCATTGCTTTCAAAACGGCACCGAATCAGATGATTCTCCAGAATTACTTCATCTGTAGCCACTTGAAACTTAACAAGTCCATCCTTTGCCATCCCTTCCTTTCGATGCAAAACCATTGAAGACAATGGTGGAAGGTTTATTTTAGCACATATCCCCAAGTCATCCATTTGGATTGGCACTGATTGACCACTATCATCCGTCACTTCACATCCCTGCCAACTTTCGGGGAGTCGCAATAGACGGTTGTATCCGCAGTTCATCGTCTGGACGAACGTTATGGAATTCGGTTCATTTTTGCAAAAACGTCTTGCGAAATCGTCTAGAAGATCATCCTCCTCTACATTGATGGCTGCGCAATCCTTCTCGACGACGTCCATGACTTCCTTGATGGACGATCCAGTGACGATATCATGGAATTGGAACAACAGCAGGCGCTTCCAGATTCTGTCGAGTTGCAGGCGCGGCCAGGCACACTCAGGTCCTGAGGAGAAAAGCATCTCAACTGCTACAGTCTTCTGCTCAAGATGACGCATCCACCGTTTGGTACGTCCCTGATTGGTCAATGTCCCGCGATGCAATTCAAGTGGGATTTCGCCGTCCCATTCAGGCAACTTGTCGGCGTAATCTTCCATTCTTCCAAAGAAATCGGCGGCCCGTCCAAAAGACACCCTAGGCGTGTCTTCAAGGTTTGCCGCACGAATACCCGCCTCGATATGCTCCATCTTCGGGCCGCCGCCGCCGTCTCCAGCACCGAATGTCGTCAGAAATTCAGATGCGATATGACCTTCCTTGAAATTATCCTCCCCCCAACGTAGCGTGCAAGGCTCCATAAAGGCATTGTAGTTTTCCTCGGGAAGGAAATGCGCCAGCACTTCCGTGCCGTCCAGGCCACGCCAACGGAAACTGTGATATGGGAATTGGTTGAATTCATTCCAGGCGATTTTTTGGGACGTCAGATATCGGCAGCCGCACGCTTTCATTATCTGCGGCAACGCGCCAGTGAAACCGAACGCATCTGGCAACCAGACGTTCCTAACATCTATGCCAAAATGCTCCTTCCAGTAGTTTTTTCCATGCAGGAACTGCCGTATAAGCGATTCACCCGAGGGAACCATGCAGTCCGCTTCGACCCACATTCCACCCTGCAGTTCCCAAAGGCCATCACGAACCGCCTCGCAAACCTCATCAAACAGCCTTGGCATGCGCTCACGAACCCATTCGTAGACCTGCGGCTGTGAAATGCCGAAGACATATCCTGGGTAGAATTTCGTATTGAAGAGTTGTCCCGCGAATGTTCGGCAGGCCTTGCGCGTCGTTTCATGGAGTTTCCAGAGATATCCGCAATCCAGATGCGTATGGCCGACGGCAATCGTTGAATGCTCGCTTGTCTGCGCCGGGCGCTTCAATTCCTCCTGCAGCACTGCCCTTGCTGCCGTGGCATTCGATGGATTCTCCGCGAACGCGTCAATGGCCTGGTTCAGTACAGTGCAAATCTTCAGGGCGCGGTGATTCGTCGGTCCAGGCGCGTTCCCATGCTTCCAATGGAAACCGCCTGGATTGGCAAACGGCGGCATTGAAGGCAGGTCCGACGGCCGTTGGTGAATCCTCAAAAGGAAGAGGATGGTCCGAAAGTCGTTCAACAACGCCCATACCTCGCGATTGAATTTGCCATAATGGAGTTTTCGACAAAAGCCCATGTCACCGTCTTTCGTCTTTGCGAAGTCATTGACCGCTACTTCCGCATAGAACGTCAGTTTTCCAGGCACGGCAGAAATCTGCGCGGGAAAAAGCGTCTTGCGGTAGTTTCGGACAAGCGTGCAGGTATTCGTCAATTGCGCGAGTGGGGCATAGTTTTCATCATACAGGAGAATTTCGCCGCCCATCTCCAGATCAAGCCAGACTTCCGCCCCTTGCCATTCGTCAGGAACTGTTCCTGTCAACTTGAAATAGCCGCTGTCCCACAGGTTTCCCCACGGTTCCATTTCCTTGATTGGCACATAATTGCCCTGCGGTCTCTCCTCCGCATCAAGCGGTTCTGGCGAAACAAGAACTTCTGCGTCAAAGACCCGTGTCTCTGCAAATAGCCATTGCTCAAGGCGTTCGTGGAACCGTTCGGCTCTCACTAAATACATCTGGAAAAGTGTTGAATTCATGACAGGGCTATGATGAGTGCTTGTTTTTTGGGGGGCAGTGGCGCGTGCCACTAACGGATATGACTATTCAATGCGCAGAGTGACAATCTCGAACGGCTTCATTTTCAAGGTGACGGTGCGTTCATTCATCTGAAGTTCGCGCCCATGCTCCCATTCAAGCAGATTCGTCTCGCTGACACGCTTCACCTCCTGAGCAAAGCGCAACACCACATTGCCATGCTTCCCTGCCGTTTCCACGATTCTGATGATGCGCGAATCATCCTTTTCTGCCTTCTTGAGCGTCTCGATGCTGGCATGACCTGCAACGACATGACAAGGAAATTCCACATTGTTCGCCTCGAAACCGACGGCGACCACTGGCGGTCGATTCAACATGGCCGACACTTCGGCTACATTTCCTGCAACATGATCTCCCGTATGAGGATAGAAACTATAGACAAAATCATGCTCGCCCTGATCGGCAAAATAATCAGGATATCTGGGGGAACGCAGAAGGTTGATGTCCATGACGCTTCCCTTCATTCGATAACCGTACTTGCAGTCATTGAGAAGAGCGGTGCCATAGTCATCCTGAGAAAAGTCCGCATAACGCTGGCCAACGACCTCGAATTTGGCCTGTTCCCAACTGGTGTTGTCATGCGTGGGACGCCTGACATAGCCGTATTGGATGTCAAACGTTGCTTCATTTGATGCAATTGCCACTGGGAAGGAAGCCCTGAGCATCTTCCTGCTCTCATGCCAGTCCGCATGGGTGATGAAATCCAGACGCGTGGTATGGGGCGTCAGGCTGACCGTCTGGACGACCGTCGATGCTTCTGTCCTATAGGTGAACTTCAACGTCGAACGCGCCTCGCCGCAGAACGGTCCTTCGGCCTTGACGCAGGGCAAAGTCCCCATGACGTCTCTTGGATAGAATATGTCCACTTCCCATGCCTCGAAATGGAATGGACGATCGTGGTAAAGCGAGAGTATGTTTCCAGCGTCCGTCAGGATTTCGCGGTCTTCCCTCATGTCAACCGCACTGACCAGTTGGCCCTGGTCGTTGAATGTGTAGCGGACAATGCCGTTCTCAAGTACAAGGCCTGTTCCATCGGATTGTGCGACAACTGATGCCGTCGCCCTTTTCCTGCCCCTGCACAACGTGAGAAAAGACAGTCCTTCTGCTTCAATGTAGACGAAGAAGCGATCGCCCTCCAATTGGCTTGGGCAAGTCTTCCCATTGTCGTCAATGAACTCAAATCCAGCCCAGTCACAAGGCAACTCAATGCAGCCTTGCCATGGGCAGGACAACGTGTTGGCGACGACTGCGGTTTCTGCGTTCTCCGTGAACAATAGCCTCGCGGCAGCCGCAGTCTCGCCGCGGCACATCTCCAATATTGCCGCATGTTGCTTTTCAGTTGTTTCGTAGACCTGTCTGATGGCAGAACCTGGAAGAATATCATGGAACTGATTGACAAGCAACGACTTCCATGCTGTGTCCAGTTTGGAGTCAGGATAAAAGGCCGTTGGAAGTAAACTTGCCAGTGCCTCCAGTTGTTGCAGTGCCTGCTCGCATTTACGGTTGTTGCGCTTGGTACGAGCTTGTGTCGTCAGCGTTCCACGATGTAGTTCCAGATAAAGTTCGCCTTTCCAAATGGGCAGTTCATTGCGGATCTTGTCAAGACGATTGAAAAAGTCTGCCGATTTACCATAGGCGGCCTTTGGACAGCCCTCCAGATCCTTCACCCGTTCATTTCGTTCCACGTAGTCCTCGCTTGGGCCGCCGCCGCCGTCGCCGATGCCGAACAGACTCATGAATTCGTCCGCGATGCCAGCCTCCTGAAAATTGTCCGCGCCATGCTTGCGCATGCTTGGACAGCAATTTGAGTTATAGTTGTTTTCAGGCGGAAAATGCACGAGCACCTCCGAACCGTCAATGCCGCTCCAGCGGAAAGACGAATATGGGAAGGTGTTCACCTGGCTCCATGAAAGTTTCTGTGTCAGGAAATAGTCGCAACCCGCCTTCAGCATAATCTGCGGCATGGACGCCGAATAGCCGAAAACATCTGGCAGCCAGACGCTTCGGACATCCACGCCGAACTCATCCATAAAGAAGTTCTTTCCATG
>JAGCTA010000426.1 GCA_017963875.1 Victivallales bacterium
AATATTAGAAACCCCAGGTTGAGCGAAGCGAAACCTGGGGGTAAGCAAGCCCTTAAAGGGAAACGACCTCGGAGAGGTCGAACCTACCCTCTGAGGAACAGAGCGTTACTTTTTACAACAGGAATCTATTATCATGAGTTACACACGTTGCCTATACCATATTATTTTCAGAACAAAATACAGTGAGATGACGATACCCATTGGTCCAGACGAATCACTTTACAAATATATTTCGGGATTCATAAGAAACAAGAAATGTGTTCTCTACAATATCAATGGGATGCCAGATCATCTTCATATATGTACTTCTCTAGCATCAAATATCTCATTGTCCGATTTTGTGAAAGATATAAAACTCTCTTCTTCATACTGGATTAAAACGAAGAGAGACCTTTTTCCGTTTTTTAGGGGATAGGCGGCTGAATATGCAGGTTTAAGTTATGGCAGTGATGCTTTGCCAAATCTAATCAATTATATTGGGAATCAAAAAGCCCTTCATTCGAGATGTTCATTCAGGGACGAAATCATTAACTTGCTGAATCATGAAAACATAGATTTCGACATTAATAATTTTCTCTTGGATTAGTAATCGTATCGCTTTGATTTTTAAGATGATATGTTCGACCTCTTCGAGGTCGTATGTCTTTTGATATCTGCTTACCCCAGGTTTCGCTTCGCTCAACCTGGGGTTTCTAATATTTGACCCCTTCGGGGTCGGAATCCTTTTGGGGCGTCTTTCCCCCAGGTTTCTAATATTCGACCTCTTCGAGGTCTCCTCTTGAGGCCTGTAGAGCGAAATACAATTCTGTCGGGGATTGCAACATTTTTCCATCCAAACAATTGAAACTCTCCCAAAAAATATTATAATTTAGTAAACAGACTGAAGAATTTTCCAACACATATCACATAACTCATGGAGAAAAACATGAACAAACGTCGCTCCTTTACGTTGATTGAACTGCTCGTCGTCATCAGCATCATCGCCATTCTGGCAGGATTATTGCTGCCCGCCCTATCGAAAGCGCGTGAGAAAGCACAGCAGACCAGCTGCCTCAACAACCTTAGCCAGTTCGCCAAAGCCACGCAAATGTACACCATGGACAATGGCCACCGTTTATACGTCACTGCTCCAAGCCAACGCTACGGTTGGATATCTGGCACTAAGGTTGAAGGTAGCAGTTCATTATATAATTTGGAACCTGATAAAGGTGCTCTTTATCAGTACGTCGGCGATGCCAAGGTCTATGTCTGCGATTCCGACCCGCTTATTGGTACAGATCTTGTTAGTTCAGATTCAAGCCAAGGAAAATATAACGTCACATACGCATTGAATTCTGTCGTTGGCCATAATGATGGTAAAGGTGGAGCAATGAAACTCAATGTGGTCAAGCAGCCGTCATTCGTCTGCGTTCTTGTTGAAGACTCAAGAAACGATGACAGTAATTTCGCCACAAGCGGTTGGGATTTTGAGAACAATCAATTAAAAAATAATGATAGCAACAACACCTGCGGTTTCTTCCACAATGGTCAGAACAACTTCTCATTTGTTGACGGCCACTGCGAATCACAGAACTGGCCAATAAATGTCATCCGCGAGCACTGTGCAAAATACAAATAACTCTTTTTTATCAGTATTATATTTTTATAAAAAGAATAATAGATATGAACAAGCAACACCATTTTACATTGATTGAATTACTCGTCGTCATCAGTATTATCGCTATTCTAGCAGGATTATTGTTGCCCGCACTTTCTAAAGCACGAAAGAAAGCACAGCAGATTAGTTGTCTCAGCAACCTCAGCCAATTTGCCAAGGCGACGCAAATGTATACCATGGACAACAACGACTTTATGTGCATTAACACACAAGACCGCTTCGGCTGGATTTACGGCACAAGAGTTGGGGAAACTTCTTATTATAATTTGGAACCAGAGAAAGGTGCTCTTTATCAGTATATTGGTGATTCTAAAGTATATATATGCAAGTCTGATGAGCAGATCGGAACACCCCTTCCCAACAGTGATTCAGGAACATTCAATGTTACATATGCGTTGAATGCCAGAATTCGTGGAAAAAAACTCGATATCATCAAGATACCATCCTTCGTCTGCGCCTTTGTTGAAGACAAAATCAATGATGACGGTAATTTCGCGACGTATGCCTGGGATTTTGAAAACAACAAACTTGTTAAGGAAGCGCATTACAACGTCTGTGGCTTCTTCCACAATGGCCAGAACAACTTCTCATTCGTCGACGGGCACTGCGAATCACAGAACTGGTCTATGGATGCCATCTACGAGCATTGTGCCAGATACAAATAAAAAAACTCTGATAACCACATTGACGTCTGCCTATCAGCCCATGAAACGCTTCTTCTGTCTTTTCCTCTGCGTATTCTACCTTGTCCACGTCACTCTTTCCGCCGATGACGTACCGCAGTCGTCATCGGCGGCGACTGTCGAGCACCCCGCATTGACGATGCTCCTCGAACCTGTTGACGACCCACTACAAGGCTTCAACCGCGCGATGGAATCAGTGAACTCCTTTCTGGTCCGCAGGATAGTGCATCCAATCAGCATTGTCTATAACCGTATCGTCCCTGAGTTCATATCAACCTCCATCAAAAACTTCTCGCACAACCTGCTGTTTCCCTTGCGTCTTGTCACCAACTGCCTGCAAGGGAAATTCGCCTATGCGTGGGAGGAGACGGAGCGTTTCTGCATCAACACAACAGTCGGCATACTTGGGTTCCGCGACCCCGCCACCAAATGGGAATTTCAGCGTCATGACGAAGACTTTGGCCAGACGTTGGCGGTATGGGGAGTCGGCCCTGGCTGCTACGTCAACCTCCCCGCCCTGGGACCATCGAATGTGCGCGACGCTATCACGAAGATTCCAGACATGTTCTTGAATCCCGCCACCTATTTCACAGGGGCATCGCTGGCACTCGGCGGCAATTCGCTTTTCTGCAACGCCGCGTTTCTTGACAACTACTTCAAGTCGCGTCACGTCACTTATCCACTATCCAAGGCAATCTTTATGATGTCACGCGAGGCATTGATTCGCGACGGCGTATTCCCTCCCGTCACGTCTATGCCCGACGAATCGCTTGGCATCATGAAAATGATCCCCAAGGACAGGCTCTTCTATTCAACCGCCTACGAGCGCTCCGTCACATTGCCAGGTGCCACAAAACCATTGGAATACTCCCTGTTCAGACAGCATGTGTTCAACGGCAAAATCATGTTCGTCCTTCCTGGACTTTCATCGACGCGCAACAACACGGACATTGTCGCCATGGCGGAAATTTTCCACAAGGACGGGTGGACAGTCGCCATCATCTCCTCGACCTTTACGCCTGACTTCTTCTTATGCACGGATAGTCCGCTTCCAGGGAACCTGCCGCATGACTGCCGCAATCTGGATATCGCTCTCACGACCATACGCGACGACATCATGGAATACGAGAAGAAGTCCGCAATGAAAAACTCCAAAGGCATTCCAGCGTATCCATCATCGGCGACCTGCCAGGTGTTCGGAGTCTCCCTCGGAGCAATCAACACATTGTATCTGGCTGCATTGGACGACCGTGGCGAAAGCCGTCTTGGAGCGGAACGATTCATCGCCGTCAATCCGCCACGTACGCCATTAACCGCATTGAAAAAACTAGACGCATGCTTTGACATCCCCTTGTCATGGCCAGAAGAAACCCGCAAGCAGAAGACGAATGATGCCATTCAGCGCATTGCCTATACGGTCATGGAACCAGAATCGGCCAGAAATATCGCCCTCGACCATGATGAATCACTATTTATCATCGGGCTGAACTGCCGTCTAGGCATCGTGGAACTATGCAAGGCACTCAGCGAAACGGAACACCGCCACTTGATTGAGCATGTCATCCGAATGGATTCGGATGAACATCTGGAACACGATGCCTTTGCGCTTTCATACGAACAGTATCTTCGAGACATTCTGCTATACCACGCCAAACGCTTGAAAATCGTCCCACAGGACATGACCATCGAGAAATTCGCGGACAACAACACCATTGACTCGCAGGCGGAGCATTTGCGCACCAATCCCAAAGTCCGCTTCTTCCACAATCAGAACGATTTCCTGCTTGAAGACGGTGATATCGCCTGGTATCAGAGCGTATTCGCAGGGCGGTGCTTCATCTTCCCCGCTGGGAGCCATCTCGGCAATCTTTTCATACCAGAGGTTCAGGCGGCACTTCTCCAGGCCAGCCGCTGACACCTAAACGCCACCATAATATGGCAATCAATGAAGCCGTTTCAGACCGCTGTGAATTTCCAAGAGCGACATGAAACGGCAGTCCAGCGTATGCCCTGCCCTGTAGGAAATTACTTTTCCCGCCAGCCGCCCCTGCGGGCATAATGACAACGCTGCAATCAGGTCTAGACAGGCGCGATGCCAGACTGCCTCCAACGATTTTCCCTCATGCAACAGCCCTGGCGTATTGACATATCGATGCTTTCCTGCGACGAGGATGTTGTCCCGCGTGTAGCCGAAATGGCGTGTTTCGGAATTCAGCCAGCCGAACAGTTTGAAAAGCCTCAACTGCGTTAATGAGCAGTTTGTTCGGGCGTGTGCGCCATGCACAAAAGCATCAGGTGTCACATCGAACTGAATCCGCTGCTTTCCAATGGCCGTCGGAAAATCAATTGCCACGTCAAGCGTCAGCAATGAATTTGCAGATTCCGCAGGAAGAAATGTCAAAAAGGCATCTTCTTTTTCGCTGACGATTGAAATAGGCTCGGTAACCGTCCAATAGTCCGCCGACTGTCCCTGTATTTCGCGGATGCCTGCATTCTGAAGTGCCTCCACAATGGGCATGGAACCGACATCGAACAGCGGGGGGTCATCAGATTCCATCTCAATGACAAGATGGTCGATGCCAAGTCCCAGGCGGTGTGCAATGACATGCTCCGTCATGCGGACATGGTTTTCAGGAATCCCCGCCTGAAGAACGATGTTCCGCTGTGAGCAGGAGACATTCGCGACATTCACGGGAATCGGCAACTGCTCAGGCAAATCCAACCTGTTGAAACGCCATCCACCTGAAACGGCTGGTTTGAACACCAAGGTCCGCTGAAGCCCCTTGTGATATGTTGACGGGCCAGTGACGGACACTTCCTTTGCGATAGTCGTCTCGCAAAGAGGAGCCTGATAACCGCTTGGTGCCTTCATGACTTGGTCAACAGGCATTGTCTCAGCAGCCTCTTGGAGCCGTTTCAGAGAATCGCTATTGCCGTAAACAACCATGGTGTATCACCTTCGCTTACGCAAACACCATACCGACGCGCAGTTTTTTCGCTTCATCTTCCAAACCCAGCGCCTTCAGCAGTTCAAAGGCGAATTCGGCAGACGCGCCTGGTCCCCTGCCAGTGATCAACTGACCATCGCGCTGAACCTGTGCCGCCGTATAGTTGCCGCCAATTTGCTTCTCAAAAGACGGATAGCACGTATATGCCTGGGTCGTCAGCACGCCTGCGGCCTTCAATGCGATAGGGGCGGCACAGATTGCCGCCGTGAACCCGCCTTGGGCAAACACCTTGCGGACGATTGAAAGCGTCGTCTCGTCGGCGGCCAGATTCGTTGCGCCAGGAAGCCCGCCAGGAAAAATGGTCATTGCCAGTGAAGACGCATCAAGTTCAGCGGCACGGCAATCGCATGTAACAGGAATGCCATGAGCACCTTTGACAACAAGACCATCCCCAGTCACAGCGGCTGTCTTCACCGCCACCCCCGCACG
>JAGCTA010000427.1 GCA_017963875.1 Victivallales bacterium
CTTTGCGGAAAGTCAACTAAAATCACCATATTCCGCTTGATTTCCATAAAGAAATCACAATAACTACATGGAAACTCTGCGGAAGATTAACTAAAAGCACCACATTCCGCTGAGTTTCAAAATATTTAGAACCTTAATCCATGGTGCCGAATGGCGAAGCAATTTCTAGGAAAGTTGAAGGCGCGTATACGATATACGTGTTTGTCTCGCTGCAGCCTTTGGCGAAGGCGGAAGACTTGACAACGAAATCGACCGTCAGGCGGAACTTCACGGAGTCAGGTTGAAAAGACAGCGGTCGTCGTGGAGGCTTCGGCTCAAAAGGGATCGGCATGAATATAATGGATGGGTCGAGTTGCCTTTTCAACGTAAAGGTGACCGATGTCGCCGTATGAAATCAGGCTTGGCTGGATTGGAAAGACATCAGGGAGCGAGTCCAGATTGTCCTTCGTATAGATGACATCGGGGCGTTCGCATGAGGCATAGACTGGAGGAGCGGCGAAATGAATGATTGTCACGCCTGTGAAATGCGTCTGAAGGGTTCCTGCACAGAACTGATATGGAAGATGGAAAAGATGGGAAAGCATCACGCGCATCATTCCTGCATGGCAGAACAAAGCGACGTGTTTTAGGTTTGGCGCAATGGTGTCGTACAAGCCGTCGCTGTTCCGCTGGTATCCCAGTTTGGCAAGCATGGCATCCAGGCCGTCGGCAATGGAATGATAGCGTTTGCTGAACTCACGCCCCTGCAATCCGCTGATTTTCTCGAACGACTGCTCTATGTCCATGCCACGGAATGCCTTTTGATGAAAATAGATGGAAGGCAAGGAGGAAATAAGCCTTGAGGTCCCGTCTGGATAGGTGGTATGGGATTCCTCGCCAAGTTCGTATGCCCAGGGCTCGACTTCAATGGGAAGATTAAGCAATTCAGCCGTCGGCTGTGCCGTCTGCATAGCGCGTCCCATTGGCGAGGAATGAATCTCGTCAATCAGACTCGCCTGCATTCTCAAAGCCACGGCCCGCGCCTGTTCCAGCCCCTCGGGCAGAAGGGTGTCGGTTTCATAATTTGGCTTTCCATGGCGGATGAAATAGAGATACATGGTTTAATTGCAGGAATGGGGAGTGGTTTAGTATGTGCGTGGATGCAATGGCTCAGTCGGTAGTGAAAGGGAACAATGCCCACCTAAAATTAAATATACTGTAGCACTCAAATGCCTATTCTGCCAGTCAGTCAGACGGAGATCATTCAATCGGTGAACTTCTGTACCGTTAACCTTTTGAATTGAAGTACAAACACGTAGAATTGTCAAACACACTTTTGTTCGTCTTCGGTCATAATCAGCCGTTCTTCATAGAGTCCAGCAAGCAATTGGAGGCAGTTTCGCTCCATTTCAAAGGAATGAAGCAGGTTCTCCATTTCCTGAGTATTTACACGGAAACCTGCATAGTTGCCTGTCAGCGAATAGTTGCGCATTTCAGTTCATCGAGTGCCATATCTCAAAAATGAAATGCCGTCCGCATCCTCGCCTGTTCTCCTTGGGAAAGCCCAGCACGCCTAGCGTAAGAACCGAATTGATTTACGGTATTCTGAATTAGCCTCAGCATTTTCCCCGCTTTATCGGAGGACAGGCGGAACATCGGTGCAACCTCCATGACGAGATCAAAATCCAATGCGTTGTCAATATCGGAGATGTTTAGCGACAATCCCGTTCCATCTGGATTGGGGTTGAGATCATACGCTGGGCTCAGTCTCCAGCCTTGTTTCGACAGTAGAAAGCCATGATTCCGCAAATGATCGTCCGTATTGGAAATGGCAACGGAAAAGGCGATTCTGCGCCACAATTCGGGCAAATCATCCTGTGGCTTAGAGCCATATTGCGTTAGCAACTGCGCCAGTTCGAGGTAACTGCTTCCGTTTTCGGCATCGGCGCCATCTGTTTTTCCAAGCAGCGTCATGGCGGAAGCAAAATGAATCCGTTTTTTTCCCATTCGGTCGAAACGCTTTACGAGAAAGGTCGAGCCGTATTGAGAAAACTTCTCAAGGCGGCATTCGGGAACATTCAACCCAGCATCCCGAGCCATCAGCATCACGGCAAATTCCCATGCAGCAACATTGGATTCATCGTGATGACTTGGAAACTTGGCGATCCAAAGATTTCCTTCCGTATCACAAACGTTTGCCTTCGGTCGTGCTCCGCCTAAGGATGAGCCAGGCGCAACCAGCATGGAAATCCATTTTGCATGGTCATCAAGGTCATCCTCCCTTTCAAAGTGGCGGCTGGCCGCCTCTAATTCCCGGAGACTGGTCCACGGCGGTGCTGCCATCAGCCAGTCGTTGTTCAGGAAATCGCCATCTAGGGATGATTTGAAGCGCAACGCTCCCATTCTGGTATCATCATAGACTCCGAGAAGATAATCCGATTCCGTTAAGGTTTTCGGTCTTTCACCAGCGTGTTTTGCACGAACAGCCTCACGCCGCTGTATCAACTTGCGTCCCCAGCGATCCGGGGCGGAATCCATGAAAAGCCCGAAATTCGATTTGCTTGTGAATTGCGGTCCAGTATATAACTGCAAATCAGGGTCTAGGGCAAAAACATCCGTCTGCTTCAAAAAGTCCTCGTCAAAGGAAAAGGCGAAAAGTTCCTTCCCCCGAATCATCTGCGCGGACAAAACACCCATGAGGCTGGGCGCGGTATCCGAACAATGATCGAAGAAGACAAAAATATCCTTCTTGTTCATTCTTCACTCCGTCTGCTGGCACGGCGGCGGGTTTTCAGTCCGAGATCCTGCAATTTGCGTCCCAACTCATCGTCCGACGCGACTTTCAATATATCGCGTTCCAGCCCAAGCGTGACCAGCACTTGCACATAATTTCCAAGAGCAACTGATGGCGCTCCCTTCTCTATCTGCGCCAAAGTAACCACGCTGATCCCAGCACGTTCGGCGGTCAGCTTTGCCGTGACATTCCGACGCAATCGCGCAAGTCGGATGTTCTCTCCGAACTCCTGGAGAACTGTGACGGTTTTAGGGAATAATGGTGGCGTCCGTTTAGGCATTTTATCATTCCTTTCTCATTGTAACAATAAATAAAATAGCATTTATCATTCAAAAATCAAGTTTTATTTTCTGTTATTTCTCATCGTGTATCCTGCCGAGCTTGTCCTTCATTACCGCCCCTCACAGGGAATAGAGCGTGTCATAACGACATCTTGTTTTTCAGATATCTCCGTAGCAGAAAAGCGCAGAAATATGGAAAAGTCGTGATAGTCTCCGTTTGACTAATGTTTCCATTGATGAACTTGATGCCATGGTGAATGTCGGGATAATGCTTGGAGGAAATCAGGTTCCTCAGCGATTTCGATACAGCATTTCCACTTTTCACTTCAACTGGAATCAGTTCGCTGGCAGTCCGAACAAAAAAATTCTCTTCCAGAGAACCATCCTCGCGACGGTAATAATAGAGGTCATAGCCTGACTTGGAAAAAGCCTCTGCCACGATGTTTTCATATATCGCTCCCTTATAGACGCCGAGGTTGTTGTTTATGCGCAAGTCAGCACCTGCTTCATCATCAAGCATGGCGACCAACAGACCTGTATCAGGGATATACAACTTGAATTTCTGCTCATCAATATTGCCTTTCAATGGCAGTTCTGGAAAATTGAGACAATGGCAAATGGAAGCGACTCCTGCGTCCAGAAGCCATTCCACACAGCCGAAATATTCCCTTGAACGCGCACCTGACGATATCTTGCTGTACTGGAATTTCTTGTTCTCCTTGGAGAGTTGCGGCGCAATCTGATTGAACACTGCCAATATCTTGGTTTTGTCCAGACTTTCAGCGTATTTCTGGATATCCTCCTTGTAATCCAGAAGTATCTGTCTTTGAATAATCAATGTCCTTTCAAACGTATGTCTCGTAAAGTAGTCATGAAGGACTGCAGGCATCCCGCCAAGCAGAATGTAGTCCATGTACAGTGACGAATACAGTTTCATCTCCACTGGAAGAAACGGCTTGAGAGAATCCATTCGGTCAAGTATCTCATCAGCAATATTCTCTGGGTAGCCGACCGCCCAGAGAAATTCCTCAAAATCAAAGGAACGCATGAAAACATCGGTCTTGTAGCCGACACTGTGCGATTCAATCCGCTTATGCTGAATACCAAGCAGGGAACCGCTGCAAATGACGTCAAACCGACCATCCTCCTTGAAGAATTTCAATGATGTCGTAATTTCAGGAAACTCCTGAATCTCATCAAAGAATATCAATGTCTTGCCCGCCTCAAAACGAAAATCCTGATTCATTTTGGAAATTAATTTGACTATGCTGTCAGGGCGATATCCATCTTCTATAATGCCCTTATAATGCGGTTCCTAAACAAAGTTGATTCCCACGACATGCCTGTACGACTGTTTGGCAAAATGCCGTATGGCTTCCGTCTTTCCAACTTGACGCGCACCACGTATAATCAACGGCAGACGATCTTCCTCCTGCCGCCATTCTTTTAGAAAACTGTCTATTTTGCGCTTCAGGTACATCTTGTAACTTCCTCTTGAAAAAGCTATAGAAAAGCTCTGCATTATTACAATATTACCTTTTCCACATTTTTCAAGGCTAAAATCACGTTTTTCATATTTATACAAAGCTTATTTTCACGTTTTTAGACAATTTTATAGATGATTTTTCACGTTTTTAGACAATTTCATAGCTATTTTTCCACGTTTTTCTATGTTTTTAGAGCTATTTTTCCACGTTTTTAGTATTTCTCAATGGTTCAGTTTCCCTTTCCACCACTCAACTCTGTCTTACGACTTCCTAGGCATTCTGCGAAGGCACACGAACCACAACCGAGCGTTTGAACGGCGGCAATGTCGGTGCTGCGACCGTGAGGCATTTGTCTTCCCACGGCAAGTAGCACTCCATTTCGCAATCATTGAATGGAACTTTCTCGTTTTCAATCAGTTCTGGCTTAACTCCTTCGACAAATTCATTCCGCCACGACGACGCTTTGTCACGGCACCACATTGCCGTGGTCTTCCTTCCGCGCAGGCCATACATTCTCAAACGTCTTGATTCTGTATAGAACGGCTTGAAATCCTCTTCAATCGGATCAAGGCCTTCAATCGCCTTCGCGAATCGTCCAAACTGCCACCATAGGTTGTTGCCGTCGAGATACTGATGGTCCCAATGCCAGAACTGGCCGCAGCCCGCGGAGCCTGCGAAGAACGCGGAGAAAAGCGCATCGTGCAGCAGGGTCCCCTCCTTGTCGAACGGATAATACGGAAACGGCCCCGCATGGTTGGCCTGCACGGCTCCCGTCTCTGCGACAATTGCAGGGCAGTCGGCGCGTCGCTGAAGCATCTCCCTTGTCGCATCCGCCACAAGGACATCCATCGGTCCGCGGCAGACATCCAGACAAGCGCCTGCATCAAGATAGCGGTGAACTTGCATAAAGGCATTGTCTTTGACGGTCGCCATCTGGTCGTACACCTTGTAGTCTCTGAGCCCAGAAAAACTGCCTAGATTCTGCACGACAAACTGCCGAGGGAACATCTCCTTCAATGCCGCCAGCATAGTGTCGCTCCATTCCGCATAGACCTCCGTTGGTCCCATCGCATTGATTTCATTCCATAACTCCCAGCAATACACGGCAGGCGAATCGCCGAAGCCTAGTTCTTTGAAATGTCTGGCTTTCATAAGGTAGATTTTACGGCATTCCTTCGACTGGCAAAACTCCTTCATGTTGCTTGCAAACGGGGCATAAAGCGGACGATTGAATATTCCAACATAGTTGAAATTGCAGCCACTTGGATTCTTCAATGTATTCGCGACTTCCTCTGTCACGCACAGCCGAAAACTCTCCAGCGTGATTTTCACCTTGATACCAAGTTTTTCGCAAAGCCCGATGATGCCCTTCAGTGTCTTGACCTTTTCCTCATCATAGACGCCTGGCTTTTCTGGCATGATTTCCATTGACTTATGCCCCGCCCATAGGCGGATGCAGTTTCCGCCGTTCTCCGCAAATCTGTTAAGCCAGCGGTCATAATTCCTGCGAACTTCTTCATCCGACGCATTGAGGCGGTCGAAGCATATATTGCAACCAATAGGAATCCAAGGTCTTCCTTCAGATTCAAAATAGCGCAGATTCTTTTGGGAA
>JAGCTA010000428.1 GCA_017963875.1 Victivallales bacterium
GCGAGAGGATAATGCTGTTGCCCTGTTTCTTGATTTCAACTTCGGTCCCAGAGAACCTGTATTTTTTAGGAATTCGGACAGCCTGTGAGCGTCCAGTCATGAATAGTTTGGCTGTTTCCATTGTTGATCCTCCATTTAATAATATATCTTAAAAATATATATTTTTCTTTCATTTTTGCAAGATGAATCGGTTCTGTCATTGTATTTTCTTAAACAACGATTATCTTGAATTCATCATCCTAAAATTCAGGAGATACACCGATGAAAAAACTGCTATCACTGCTTGTTGTTTTCTGTTCTTTTTTCCTTTGGGCTGAGGACATCACCCCCCTGCCCCTCAACGGCGATCTGAAACAGGTCCTCGACGGCATTCCGCTCGGCTGGGGCTGTCCCCCTGCTCCGCAACTGCGATATATCAAGGAAGGCGGGCCAGACGGCCTGCCGTATGTAACTTTCGACGAGAACTCCACAGGCGGCTCCATGGTCCAAGAGAACATGACGCTGGTTCCCTGGGAACACTATCTCCTGTCCGTTAAAGTCAGGACGAAAGGCTTTAAGGCGAAAGGCTTCGCTCTGATCATCACCGATTCGGGATGGTATGATTCCGTCGGCATTCGACAAGTTCCAGAAGACACGGACTGGACAACCGTTGAGACGACATTCCGATGCCTCAATTCAAAACGTCTGAACGGCTATGCGCTCAGATGCAATGTCCGCGACAAAAAGGCTGGAACGCTGGATATCGCTGACATTAAACTGATTCCACTGTCGGAAAAGGCGAAGACGGGAAGCAGGCAACCGGAACTTCCAAAGAATCTGACCATGCCGCGGATGGTTCCATGGAGCCCCGCGCTGAACACCATTCCAATCAACAATCCGCTGGTTCAGTTCCGCTGGTTCGGCCTGCCTGAAAACGGCGCAAAACTTGAGGATTGCACCGTCAGGCTAAATGTCGAGAAATCGAATTTTGCCAGCCCGACGGTGCCGCTGGGCATCGACAAGCCGTTTGCCATTGACCTGAAAGGACTTGCCGCAGGCACGCATGATGCCGAGATACAGGTTTATGATGGAACGGGAGACGTCGTGTTCAAGGAAACATTCAGGATTCAACTCAAAGACGTGCCGACTGCGGACGAGGTTGAAAAAGCGTCAAAGCGCCTGAACAACCTCTGCGTCGAATATGTCAATGGTTCCATCAAGGCGAATGAAGTCCACAATATTCCGCTTGAAATGGATGGTTGGCTGTATATCGCCGCCATCGATCCCCAGATGGAAAAATGGGAGGTGCGTCTGGACGGCGAAAAATTAATGGACGAGACAATTCCTTGGGGTGAAAGGTTCGTCCAGATTGAGGCGGGCAGACATACTATCAAGGCCAATTGCGGCATGAAACTAATCGTGCGGCGCATTTCAGAGACCTTCGCCTGTCCTGTGCTGACGAATGCCATTTTGCCGTTATATCAGTCGTATGAATGGTCGTTTTTCAGAAAATGGGCGATGCGCTCCTTGACGACATTGTGCGTCTACGGCTATCCGAAGGAAAACCAGACCATGCTTGACGAATTGAGCAGGACGGGCCATCGCATTGTCAAGGGCTTCAGGGCCACAGGTTTGACGACCGTCGATGACATAAAGGAACGTATAAAGAGTGCCTTTGAGAAAGACCCGAACACTGGCGGCTGCGACGCCGACGAACTCTTCTACGAGCAGCCTGCAATGGACATCTACACGCAGGGGTTGAAAACCGCCGACTATGACCGCAATCAGATTTTATACACGTGGGTCAATGGCGGCCCGAGCATTCCAGCACGCCACACGGACTTCATTGCAACGGCGCAAAACGCGTCATGGGGGCGTGGGCGGATTCTGCATGAGGCCTACTGTTGCAGCACTCCGACGGAACAGGCCGCGCGCGATTTCCTCAAAGGCAGATTATCCATGGCGGGTTCCATCGCCTTCTATCCAGACTATGTCCGGCGCGCAGGACTCATTCTCGGCAATTTCAATCAACTCAATGTTCTTTCCCTTGACCATCATGTCGAATGCGACTACAAATACTATCTCGATATGCAATTCAACATTCTTGCCAACGAGCCGTCGCTCAAGGACTTGGGGGTTGTCGGCTTCTGGGGGTGCCGTTATGCGGAGGATGACCTCTACCGCTGGTCGTTCGCACTTTTGAGGCATTATGTCATTGAAGGTAAACGCGGGATGCTTTCCGACAAATACGGTTTCCGCTATGCGCCAGGCCATATCGTCAACGGCGATTTTATGAATGGCCTTGACGGCTGGAAGGCGATTCCAGCCGCGACGGACAGCATCAAGCAATCCAGACTTGGCAAATTTGGCGACACATATCAGGTGCGTTACACATGTCGTGCCAATGTCGGGGACAATTTCTGCCAGTTCACCGCCGTTGAAGGAAAGCCGAATGTCCTTTCTCAGACCGCCAAAAATCTTGTTCCAGGCAAGCAGTACACGTTTCTGTGCAGCATCGGCTGCCTAGATGACATTGAAAACAAGGTGATTAACAACAGACGTCTTGGGCTGGACGTGACCTTGGATGGCGCCACAGCGCAACCATGCTCTTTCGTCTGGGTTGATAAAAGAGACAAGGCTTACGGTGGTCGCAACGATCTCCCGAGGCTGAATCTCGTCCGAATCATCTTCACTGCTGAAAAGTCCGACATCACAGTGACGTTTTCAGACGGGGCTGCGAAACCAGGCGAGCGGCTGATGCTCAACTTCGTGCAGATTAAGCCCTATTTTCCAGAGGAATTAGATTGAAGAGGAGTAGTGAACATGCTGAATTTGAAAAACTACAACCAACCGTCATCCGTCAATGCGCCTGGGTATTTCTGGCTGCTCAACGGTCCGATGGAGGAGAAGACGATTCGCGAACAGGTAAGGGACATGGCAGAAAAAGGTGCCCGTACAGTGTGTCCTCATCCGTTGCCGCCCGAATTCCGCAAGTTCTTCCATAGTCAGATGCCGAAGAACTTCTATCTCACGCCTGATTATTTCAAAATGTACCAGGTGATAATTGATGAATGCAGGCGGCTGGGAATGAACTGCTATCTGTATGACGAGGGGGGCTGGCCATCGGGAGGCGCCTGCGGGAAGGTCTATGCCTCAGACACCGTGAAATTCCGTCGAAAAATGGTCGTTCTGGACGGCAAGGGCGGTTACAAAATCGAACTGGACGCCGTCGATCCAGCCAAAAGCACCGTGCCTGACATTCTCGCCAAAGGGTGCACGGAGAAATTCCTCGAACTGACGCACGAGCAGTATTTCAAAACTGTCGGTGAAGCCTTTGGCAAGAACATCCGCTTCGCCTTCACGGATGAACCTGCCATGGTCAGTTGCAGTTATACGCGATTGACCTGGACGGACGACTTTGCGGAGGAGTTCCAAAAGCGCAAAGGCTATGATGTCAGGCCGTATCTCGTCCGCTTGCTTGAGTTCAATCTAGATTCCAAAATCAACGATGTCCGCATAGATTTCCTGGATGTCACTTCGCAGTTGTTTGTCGAGCGGTACATGCTTCCGATTCGCGACTGGTGCAGGAAGCATGGGATCAAATCGGGCGGCCACGTCAGTGGCGAGGACAGTTTCACCAATTTGCAGATGAGGGACTTCGGCCATCCGTTGCGTACGTTGCGCGCCTTGGACGAGCCTGGCGTGGACCTCATCTGGAGGCAACTCTGGCCTGGCGAGCGCTTGCATCCGTTCCCGAAACTCGCGTCCAGCGTCGGCAATCAGGGCGGCAACCGCCACATCTTGGGCGAGTTATTCGGCGTGTATGGCAATGGGCTGACTTTCGGGCAGATGCAGTTCCTCGTCGACTACATGCTGCTGAACGGCGTCAATACGTTCGTGTTTGGCTGTCGGCCATATACCACGGAGGACGGCATGGAGGGCGAACGGCCCCATTTCGGCCCCGTCAATCCGCAGTGGTTGTGCATCAAGCCGTTCCACGACTATGTCGCGCGTCAGTCTCATCTCTCAACGGAATCCACGCCAGTCGTTGCCACGGCACTGTTTCTAGATGTCCGCACGATGTGGGGCGAACTGCGCAAGGCGAACTATTCCGCCGAAAACCAGGTGCAGATTGCGGAGCGCCTTCTGGCGCAGCAGAGCGACTTCGACTATATCGACGACGATGTCCTTGCCACAGCGAGGCTCTATCGCGGCAAGGTGAGAATCGGCAAGGCGATTTATGACCGAATCGTCATACCCGTCAATGCGAATCTTGCGCCTGAAGCGCGGAAAAATATGGATAAACTCAAGGCGGCGGGATTCCCAATCCTGTCGTCAGACGAGACGCAACTAGTGCCGTCGACGCTGAAGATTGTCGGCGGCGACTGGCGGCTGCGCGTGCGCAAGCACCGCCGCGCCAACGGCGATGTGCTCTATTTTGTCATGAACATCTCCGAAAAGGAGATAACGGCGGATTTCGAGGCCGAGGAGAAGCTTCCTGTCGCACGGTGCGATTCGTGGAGTGGACGGATATTCACGCTGAGGACTAAGAAATGCGGCACTTGGCGCTGGACGTTCAGACCGTATTCGATGGTCGTGTTCCTGCTCACGGAAGACATGACGGGCGCGGAACCCGAGCCACCCGCGCTTGCTGAAACCGTTGCTGAACTGAAAAACGGATGGAAAATCAGGCCTATGCGCCAAGTGACCGTCGGAGAGCATGATTTCATTGTTTCCAATAGCAAAACAGTATCGAAGGCCGTTCGTCTCGGTGATTGGAAAGATGTTCTCGGGGCGGATTTTAGCGGCGAGGCAGAGTATAGCATCATGTTTGATGGCACGAAGGCGAAAGGCGCGGCGTATCTGGATCTGGGTGATGTCAAATACTGCGCGGAGGTCATCCTCAACGGCAAGTGCCTCGGGATACGCCTCTGTGAGCCATACGTCTTCCCAATTGGAAATGCGCTAAAAAAGGGACGGAATACGCTGGCGATTCGCGTCACCAACACGCTGGCGAATGCAGTGGCGCCTGATGAGATTCTCGAGAGATGGCAGAAGCAGTTCCAGCCGCAATCGTCCTACGAGACGCGTCAGCGCAGTTATGAGCGCGAAAGCCTCCCCTCGGGTCTGTTCGGTCCCGTGCGGTTTCGCAGATAGGAAGCGATGGATATTTTGGAAATCAACCGAGCACAACTTCAGCAGTTGCCTGCTGGAGTTGTCAGAAGAGAGAAAACGCTTTTTCTATGTTTTGAAAACTCTTTGGTTGATTGACGCCATGCAGCCGAGTGCCGTATAGACAAGTTCCTGATATAAGGTCGCTATCGACGATTTCCACCCAGTTTTGCAAAAATCCATCAACTCCGCATACGCCTTGATGGCATTCAGGGTGTTAGTCTGGTACCGCTTGAGGATCATTGCCCGTTCTCCTTTGAATCTTCCATCTTCGCCTTGGCATTCTCTGCCATGACTTTACGCACGCCGTCAATGACTGGTGCAAGCGTCTTGTACGGTTCGGGAATGTTGCGGAGTGCCTGATAGGTTGCAATGCCGATGGGCTTCGAATAGCCCTGCACTGCCAACTGCACGATAGGCTTGTTCATCTTTTCGCAAAGCAGAAGCCCAAGCGTCGGATTCTCGTCCGGCTTCTTCATGAGCCTGTCGAGCGCCGAGAGGTAGAAATTGAGCTGGCCGAGGTATCCAGGATGGAAGTCACCCATCTTGAGTTCAATCGCCACCATCGCCTTTAGTCCACGATGGAAGAACAGCAGATCGACAAAGAACTCCTCGTCTGCCAACACCAGGCGCTTCTCGCGCCCCATGAAGCAGAAGTCATCGCCGCCGAGCGCCTGAATCGTCTTCTCGATATCGGCGACCATCGACTTCGACAATACGCGCTCGTCGGTCTCGTAGCCCTAGCGCGCATCGACATTGTCGAGATTCACAAGGTCAAGCAGATATTCGTCCTTGAACGAACGTACCGCCTGCGTCACCAATGCCATCGGCGATAGCGTCTTCTCGAAGTTGTTCGGCAACGCCCCGATGTGATGGTAGTCATCGGCGCGGAGGTGGGACTGCAGCTGCTCGACCGACCACAGTCCTTTTGCACAGGCATGGATGTAGTAAAGCCGCTCGTCAAAGTCTTTGCAGAAACGGATGATTTCGCGATGGAGCGTAAAGCCGATGGAGACAAAGGCGGCAATGTCATCTTTGTCCAATTCGCCCGTTGCCAATGGGCGAATTTCGTCACTTGGCAAGTGACGTTTCAATTTGCTTTTTGACAAGTAACGAATTTCGACACTTGGCAAGTGTCGAATTACAGAATCCCCAAATTCGACACTTGCCAAGTGTCGAATTGCCGAAACGTCTGCCCACGCTTCAAAAAACAGCCGCATGTACTTTATACTCATCGCCGAGAACCCCCTCAGCCCTGGCAATTCCACCTGCAGACGCTTTGAAAGCGCGTCTATCGCGCCTGACCCCACTTGGCGTTGCGCGTCTTCATCGAAATGTATCCGCCCACATAAAAATACAGCTTCAGCGCCTCGGCGTTTGCGAGATGCGCCGCCTTTGCCCTCGCTTGCAGAATTGCGAGTTTAATGTCCTTGACCGCTCCTGCGAAATCCTGCGGGATTTCAACTTTGTTTTTCCCACTTTCCATTTTCATTCTCCTCACTATCTTCTCATTACTACGTCGTAGGGCGTCTGACGTAACCTCCTTGTCGTGCTTGACCGCCTTTTAGCGTCCCATCCAGTTCAGCATCGGCATCTTTTCGGTTCTCCTTCAGTCGTATTGCGATGTCTCTTTTCCTGCTGTCCTTGGGCCATGTTTGTTACATAGACAAGTTCCCAATATAAGGCTACAATCCCCTATTTCCATCCTGTTCCACAACAATCCGTATGTTCCGCTCAGAATCAACCGAAAAAACATGGATATTTTTCGGATTCAACCGAAAAAACTATGGATATTTTTCGGTTGACATTTCTATAAGTAAAAGTAAATTAGAAAAATACATTATTATCATCAATATAGGAGTGGTAACGTACGATGAAAAAGGTGGTTATCGTTTTGGCCGTCATGGCGTGCGTGGCATCTGTGTTTGCATGGGAGAGGCCACAGAAGAAACTTATCGGCTTCGGCTGGATGATGCCGCGCTACATGGAGCAATTTAAGGCGACGGTCGAGGAGTTCGAAAAGAATTGTCCTTTTGACGGCATTGGCTTCAATCCACTGATCCATATCAAGCGCGATGGAAAGGATATCGAATACAACATGCCTTTCAATGCATCCGACTCGAAGATCACCCTGACCAAGGAGGACTACGCGGAGTTCATCGGCCTCATGAAGTCACTGAAATTGAAAAAACTAAAATACAATTTTCTGACGCTTAATTCTGCGCAGTTCAGCACAGACTGGTTCGATGACGCCTCCTGGGCGAAGACCATGCAGAACTACCGCACAATCGTGTGGGTCGCGAAGGAAATCGGCTTCATGGGCATTGCCTTCGACACGGAAGGCTACAACCACACGGGGAGGCCGTTTTCATTCTATCCGCAGAAGGGCCATACATTTGCTGAAACGGAGGCGAAGGTCCGTGAACGAGCCTCGGACTGGATTCGGCAAATAGCGGACATCTACCCAGACATCACCATCTTCTGCTTCATTTGGGCAGGGGATTTCATCGGCAGGTTCCAGGCGCGCGGCCATGAACATATCGTCGGCGAAAGCCTGTCGTTGCAATACGCGTTCATGAACGGCGTCTATGATGCAATGCCCGATACTGTCAAACTTATAGACGGTAATGAAGATCCTGGATACAAGGCGGCGACATCGTCTCAAATGGACACATGCGTCTCGAATTACTACTTCAATGCAAAGCGCTGGATTGACGCGAAGAACCTTCCGAAATTCTATCGTAGTACTTCCCTCTCCTGCTCGCTCTATCTTGACAGTTACATGCCTGAAAATCCGAAACCTTATCAATTATGGAAAACCACGAAGAACCAAGCGCGTATGCTTCAGGATAATGTCACGCATGCGCTTGAGCATTCGGATGAATACGCATGGATTTGGGGTGAGAAAGGGACGTTCTTCCCGCAACTCTATCCGACGCATCGCTTCAAATACTGGAACGAACGACTCCCGATGACCCGCGAGGCGATTGAGGCGGGTAAGGATCCGTATGGCACAGCCAGAAAATACGCAGGGGAAAACCTGCTGAAGAACAGCGGACTGAATACAGGTGAAGCGGCTTTCGAAGACGGTAATGCGCCTGCGGACAATGTCGGGCTGCTGCCATACTGGTCCTCATGGATTGACTCAAAGACTGGCGGCAAAATCAAACCAGTCAACGGCATGGTCTGTTTTTACGGAACATCGAATGCCTGCATCATACAGTATTACACAGGCGCGGAGTCAAACACGCGATATCTTCTGACAGCGCGTTGCAAGTTGAATTCCACATGCACGGTACCGTTGCTTGGAGTCAATTTTTACGATGCTGAAAAGCAAGGCATCTGGAGACTAACCAAAAGCGCCGTGTTTTCTGAGCCTGACAACGACGGCTGGCGGACGGGCGAACTGCTCTTCGACTCCCCCGATTTCCCGATGGCCTACATGGGCCTGACCGTTTCGACAAAAGCACCGCGCACCGAGATTCCCGAAAGCGAGCAGTGCTTCTTTGATGACGTCAAACTCTATAAGATCGTCTATCCGTGGGATTGAACACATTTGGCTACGTCTGGCACCGAACTGACGTTCGGCGTTACTCACCCCGATCGCTCGGCGACGGTGA
>JAGCTA010000057.1 GCA_017963875.1 Victivallales bacterium
ACCAAATAGTTCTTGCAAATTATTTTTCTTTGTAGTATTATAATTTTGAAATAATATGAAATGAGGCATTTTATGAGATTAGTAATTCAAAGAGTAACTAGAGCACAAGTTGATGTAGATGGAAAAACTGTGGGAAAAGTGCAAGGCACTTGAAATGGACGAGGCTTTCATGGAACGCCCCGCTGGATGGGACAAGGTTCAGCAGGACAGTCATGACTTGGCTGAGTCGCTAGAAAAACGCCACCTGCGTGAAAATGAGTTCAATCAGGCAGTGTCCAAACTCAAGGATATGCTGATGGACAATTCCATCTCGGGACTGGACTTGAGGCATGAATACGAGCGTTTGCAGAGCATGGAACTGCCGATACCAGAGTTGCTGACACGGCAAGTTCGCGAGGTGCTCGCGCATAAACAGGCGGCAAAGCGCCACAAGGCGGTACTGATTTCCTCAGCGTGTGTGGCGGTAGTCGTCATTAGCGTCGCCGTGATTGCGTTTGTGGTATATGCTTTGGGTAGGCGTGAAATGCGCAACCAATGGTTGGCAAAAGCGGAGATGTTTTCAAAGAATTCCTCGTATGACGAACTTACAGTGCTGATGGAGGAAGTCAAGGAAAAGGATTCCGAACTGTATGCGTCTCCTGAATTCGTTGGTTTCCGTAATGAAATGGATGAAAAACTCCGGTTGATTGAAAAGAAGAAACGCGATTTCAATGCGTACAAGGCGACTTTGGAAGACATCCGCAGGGAGAACTACCGTGGCGATTCTGCCAGCATCATCCGTACGCTTGACGACGCGGCGGCCGTCGCAATAGACGATGAACAAAAGGATTATGTGATTCGCTGGAAGAATGACTGGCTGAAGTTTTCAGCCGTTCAGGAGCAGGAGGCGGACAGCGTGGTTCTTCCAATTCTGAATGGAATCCAGACAGCGCTGACGGGTGTGCGAATCAACAAGGGCGCGGCGATAGCCGATGAGCAGAAGGCATTGGAGAAGATTCAAAACGAATTCGATGGCAAGTTGAAGGCGAATGCGATTGCTGGTTGCAGCCAGGAGGTTCGCAGCAAGTATGAACAGTTGAAGGGCAGAATCGTTTCTCGCATCGGCGATGCACAGGCGCGACTGGGTGTCTGGCAGGAGGAAACGGAAAAGGAGAAGAAGAACAAGGCGCGAATCGAAGGCAAGTTGGATAATCTGCGGCGGGATATTGCATCGGCATTGCCAGATTTAAATAGATATGAGGCTCTACTGAAGAATTTTGTCGAACTGGGTGAAGGCACGCCAGAATCCACGGATTACAGGCAGATGCTCATGCAATTTAGCGAATATCGCAAGGTGCTGTCACTAAAAGGATTGGATATTGAAGAATCCATAAGCGACCGAGAGGTCGTCGCACAGGTGGAAAAGTTGCTTTCGACAGACAATCCCGCGTCTTCTTCCGTTTGGCAGAGCGATTTGGAACGTCTTAAGTCATTGAATCAGGTCAATAACGAACTTCGGCGGAAGGCTGGGACACTGCTGAATGTTCGGGAAGGCATTGTGTATGTCATCAAATGCCGCCGCCACGGAGAAAAGAACTGGACATATTATTATGGTGAAAAACCTTTCCAGACGCAGCAGAAGGATGGCGTCATCTACTATTGGGGAAGCGTTCTCTGGGCATCGCCGCTGGAATCACGCGTCGCGCCCATGACATTGGCGGAGTTGAACAATGGAGCCAATATGAACTCGTCGGAGTACGAAGTCGTATATTCCAGAATCAAGGATGACAATCTGGCAGAGCATGTCAAGGTCATGAAACGCATGGTGTTGGAGGCGATGCGAAGTGACGATGTCCAGACGCTTGTCTTGAAGGAATTGCAGAAACTTCGTAACAATTCGGAAGTGGAGCCTGTGCAGGCAATGGTGATTTTTAAGAAATTTGTTACCTTGCTGGCAAGTTATAGTACTGTTGAACTTCCCGAATGCAGGGAGTGGGCAGCAGCGGCGGTGGCAATTGACACGAATGTCCCATGGCAGAATGCAAATCATCCAAAAACGCTTGCGGCGAGGGAGGCAATCAAGGCGTTCTGGGCTAAAATTCCAGATTTTGAGACGTACATTAAACGTTTGCAGTGGAATAGGCAGTTGCTTGCGGCTGTATTGGGAACGAAACTGCGCAGTGTCGGGTCAATTCAGTTGAATGGGGACGGTCATAAGGTATATATTCCACGAAGCCGAGGAACGGAACTTTGGCTCTATCAACCAGGCGGCAATGGACTGGTTCCTGGATTCAAACTTCTGCCGATGGACGAGGCTGGAAATGTGCAGGAGAAGAACCTGGCTGCATTGCCAGTCGGGTGTCTGGTGTTTGCGCCATATCAGGGGCGTGAGATTCGCCCGTTGTGGCGGCGCTTTGTCGCCGAGGATGCTGAAAGGGTGAAGACCTTGATTCGCCCACAGGCGTTGCCGATGAATATTGACTGACATGAGGAGTTGACATGAAATTCCGCATTGGCATTGACCTTGGGGCTTCTGCAACGAAAATCGCAGTGTTCAGCGGCTCAGGAAAAAAAGCCCAGTTGGTTGGATTTCACAAATTGGAATCCGATGTGGAAGGCATCCTGAGCGAAGCGGAACTGTATGCCGCCATCAAGGAACTGCTGGACGAGAAAAAACTGCCATATTCAGAACTGGCCTGGGCAATCCCGCAGTTTGCCGTCACTGCGAAGATTGCGGATTATCCTCCGAAAATCAGCGATACAGAACTGTCACGCCTTGTCGCGATGGAGACAAGGCAGGTTGACGGCATTTCCGATGAGGCTTTCCTCCATGGCTATGCCGTAATGCCTGGAGGCCACGGCAGGCAGAAGCCTGTTCTCATCGCCATGAGCAGAGAAGACATGATCCGCGAAAAACTGACTTCACTTGAGGATCATGGCCTTTCAAACGCCTGCATGGCTCCTGCAGGCATGGCGTTGGCCGCTGCCGCGACATCGCTTGTCGATGGGCTTGCCTCTGAGGCTTCCCCTGTCATGTTGCTCGATATCGGCAAGGACAATACAACCGTGGTGATGATGGCGGGCGGTCAGGTGCTTTACCTGGGGACATTGATGTTCAATGCGGGCAATTTCGAGTCGGCCGCCAAAGGAGTAATCAATGGACGCCCAGGTTTCAAGCATGAAAGTGTGCATGAATATCTGGCAGGCATTAAGTTGAAGGATGAATCAACGCAGTCGCCGATACTTAAGGCTGCTTTTGTTTTGGAATCTGAATTGCAAGGTGCCGTCGAGCATTGGCGTTCGCAGGAGAATGATGAACTTGCCGCAATGCCCGTCGTGAAGGTCTATATGTGCGGTGGCGGCAGTCGTCTGGGCGGTCTATGTGAATGGCTTTCAGGAATTTTGGAATGTGATGTCATGCAATTTGGCCCCAGAAACGGTTATGAAATGCAGCCAGAATTGACTGTGGCGTATGGTCTTGGACTGATGGCATGCAATCAGACGCCATATCGCTTGTTCCTGATGCCACAGGATATGGCGCAAATGCGACAACGGTTGCGTCGTTGGCCTTTTGCCGCCGCCGCCGTAGCATTGTTTTTTACTGTGTTGTTTGGATGGATGATGAGAGGATATCTGGATCATGTGGATAAAATCACCGAACTTGAGGAGCAGAATGAATTGCTGGGGCAGTGTCTGGTTGTGGCCAGGCAACGGGAGGACGTGTTGTTCGATGTCATAAAATACGACGGCGAGGTTTCCCATCTTGCAGCACCAGCGGCAAGAGGCATGAGGCTTGAGCGTGCCTTGTCGTTGATCTCTTCCACGAAAATGTCAAATGGCTGGTTGATTTATCTCGCAGATGAGGTTAGTGCCTCAACCACCAGAGATGCTTCGGGTAATTTCCTTTTTGAAAATGGCGGCTCTTCTAACAAGACATCTGCCGTTCAAACAATGTCATTGAAAAGCGTTTTTGCGGACAAAGAGTTCATTTGTTCAGGTTTTATCCCCGTGGACCACAAAGACGAGGTTTCTTCATTTATGGAACTATTGAACAGCGACAATGGTTTGTTTGCCAATACAGACCGTGCGGATAGTCTGGAAGACACCAATCCAAATCTTGTCCAAAAATGGCGAGAATTCTTGAATCGCAATGAAAAACGTCTGACTAAGGCATTGAAACTGAAGGTTGACAAATCATCAAGGACATTCTCTAATCAATTTGAATTGTTCACTTTGCGTCTTCCAGTTGCCACGTCTGACTTCATGGTGCCTGTTGGAAAAGACGCAGCCGATGAGCCAACGAGAACAACGAGGGAAAAGTCAAGGAAAAAATGACAGGCGAATGCTGATGAACAACTTGCTGCCAATCCATAAATATCTGCTTGGTGCTTGTGCGCTGGGGGTGCTTCTTGTCTGCATTGTACACTATTTATGGCTAAAACCAATTGGAGAGCAACTGGAATCACTCAAGGAAGAAGTGGAGGACTCGAAAAAGGCGCTTATTCATTTTGCAGTGCCAGAGGATGTCCAAATGCTCAATACGTTGATGGGGCAGGCGAAGGGGACGTTGAAGGAACGCAAGACGCAGAGCAGGGAACTGCTGGATAAGTACGATGCCGTGTATCTTCCTGTCATACAGAAAAACGGATGGAAGAATACCGAGGCTTTCATCGCCCATAAACCACAGCCGTCACGCGATATGTATATGCGTGAATTTGAACGTGTCATCCAGTTGTCGCCAATGGGAAACCTGAATCTGCCAGGGGGAAAACTCGGTCTGGAAATTTCCAGCGACAGCCCAAAACGTCATCAACTCCTTCTGCAATTATGGGGAATCGAAACCATTCTCACCAAGGCCAAATTGCGGCAACTTTCATTGGCTACCGATGCGCAAGGTGTCGCAGATTCTCAGAATAGATCAGGACGTGGAAACAGAAAAGGTGATTCTTCTTCCAATAACCTTGAACTCCCAGCATTGTCTGTACTCAATCCAACAGAACTTTCGTCAGTCGGGTCCAAGAAGTCAGATATACTTAAATTGACGTTTGTCATCGGTGTCACTGGAAACCTGAACGACTTGGCTGGCTTCATCTCGGATTTGAGACAGCCAGAGTGCTATTTCGGCTTTGACGGTTTTGAACTCATCCATCTTCCACCAGCAAACGACGCCCCAGCCGAAAAGCCTGGCGTTTTGCGACTGAACCTGAAACTCGTTTCCTTTTTCCCAATGGATGATTCAGGAAAGGATGAATGACACCTGAATCCAGGCAGTTTTCAGCCATTCTGCATTGGTTTTAACTTGCAATCTGCACAAGAGCAGACATAGTATGTTTTTATATTGTTTTTACATATATTAAAAAAATCATAGGTTGAACCAAAATTCAGCCCAACACCACAGGCATCAAAGGAGTTAATCAATGGAGTTAGCGAAGTACAGTATTGGAGTAGGGGACCGTTTTGGCCATGAGGCGAAAGCACAACTGGCGGCAATCATCAAGAGCCGCGCGCAGGGAGTGCCAGTGGCGCCAGTCTGGAACAAGTCGAACAGGGAACATACGATTATCGGTACGGAGCCGATGAATGTCCGTCTCGCAGCTGATGAAGCGACACGTGCTTTCAGTTATACGGGTGAATATCATGTCGATGCCGACCATATCAGCCTGAAGAACGTGGATTGGTTTATGGATGCCAGCGACTTTTTCACGCTTGATGTGGCGGATTTCACTGGCCATGCCGCGTCCAAGAAAGCCATTGACGATTTCCTAAATCGCCACAAGGACCTTATCGGCAAGACGGTGGATATTCCAAACGTTTCCGCGCCAGTGAAAGTTACAAAGGCAGAGGCAAAGGCCGTGGCAGAAAAGTTCCTTCTTGCTGTCCAGGAGGCGGGCAAACTTTATCGTCATATTGAAAAGGCCAAGGGCGGCGCCGATAAATTCATCGCCGAAGTTTCCATGGATGAAACAGACCTTCCGCAAAAGCCAACCGATATGCTTTTCATTCTTGCCGCATTGGCGGATGAAGGCATCCCTGCACAGACAATTGCCCCGAAGTTCACAGGCCGCTTCAACAAAGGTGTTGATTATGTCGGAAACCTGAAGCAGTTTGAAAGATAATTCAATGATGATTTGGCGGTCATCGCGTTCGCCGTCAAGGAATTCGGACTTCGCAAGAACCTGAAGTTGTCCGTCCATTCAGGCAGTGACAAATTCTCGATCTATCCCATCATGAACAAGGCTATCAAGCGTTTCGACGCTGGTTTGCACTTGAAAACCGCTGGTACAACATGGCTTGAGGAACTCATCGGTCTCGCAGAGGCTGATGGCGAAGGTCTTAAACTCGCCAAGGAGGTCTATGCTCTCTCCTACAATCGCTTCGATGAACTGCGTACACCATACGCGACGGTCATCGACATCGACTGGAGCAAGTTGCCGAAGCCAGCAGTCGTCAATAAATGGACATCGCGAAAATTCGCGGATACGTTGCGCCATGACCAGTCCTGCAAGGACTACAACATGCATTTCCGCCAAATGCTCCATGTCGCTTTCAAGATCGCGGCGGAAATGGGTGACCGCTATCTGGATGCGCTTGAAACACACCGCGAGGTGATTGCCAGAAACGTTACAACGAACATTTTCGACCGTCACTTGAAGCGTGTCTTCATTGACTGATTTGCGATAGTGATAGCGTCCCGTTAATACTCCTAAATTAAGCATAATGTGATCTATGGGACAACTGGGACTCATGGGACATCTGGGACACCTTGGTATATCTCCATCATCCCATCTGTCTCAAATGTCCCATTTGTCCCATTAAAATCAGGAGTATTAATGTCCCGCCGTCGTACGACAGACATCCACTCTTGACCTGCCCAAGCAGACCAAAGGATTTCATTCCCATGCCATCAAATCAAAAAACTGCGAAAATGGGCTCACGCCTGAAGATTCACTATATCTGCAAGGATGACGACGGCAATGTGCTCGAATCGACTCTCTCTGCACCGCCACCTGAAATCCGCCTTGGAAACGGTGATGTACTTGATGCGCTGGAAAAGGCCTTTTGCGGAATGGTGCCAGGTCAGGTGAAAAAAGTCCATCTCAAGCCCGAAGAGGCTTTTGGTGAATACGATCCTGATCTGGTGGATGAAGTTCCGATCAAAGACCTTCAATTGGATTCAGAACCGAAAATCGGTATGGAACTTGAGTTCGATGAAGACGGCGACACGTATTCGGGCATTATCACCGAATTGACTGATGAAGTCGTGTTCATTGATGCGAACCATCCGCTGGCGGGAGTCAATCTGAATTTTGAATTGACTCTTGTGGAAATTCTTTGATTGCGGCCAAGTCAATGGAAGCCATGCCAGTGGCGCGTCGTGCGTCACATAGCAGGCCGCGCGGAGATGATTCCACGCAATGTCAGCAGTTCGGGGGCTTGTGATAGCCCGTCGAGGTTTTTCAGGAAGTAGGGGGCGTCGCCGCCTGTGGCGAATACTGTGCAGTGTGGCGCATTCAATGCCTTTCGTGTTTCTTCGACGAGAAAGCGTGCCGTGCCGAGGATACCCAGGTCGGTTCCTGCAACCATTGCTTTGAGCGTGTTGTTGCCAATGGCTTCAGGACGCTCCGCCTGAAGCGGGATGTTCGGCAATTGCGCCGTATGCTCATGAAGAGCAAAACGCAACAGGCGACGGCCAGGCGCAATGACACCGCCTAGAAGCCTGTTCCGTGAGTCAATGACCGCAGAGGCAATGCACGTCCCAAAGTCAAAGACCGCAACTGGGACGTGCCCAACGGCAGCCAGTGCCGCCGCC
>JAGCTA010000429.1 GCA_017963875.1 Victivallales bacterium
ACTGTCGGCGCCCTCGCCGACAGAAGATGCGTTGTGCTGGCGTCAGAGGAAAATTCAAGGCTTCGGGTTTAAACATTGAAAGGAGCTATCGAATGAGCATACGCAAGACAAATGAAGAGGAGGAAAAGCGCAAGGCAATCTGTCGCGAAATGCTGGCTCAGGACCGACAGAAGTTGCTTGTGCGCTGGCCGTTCATTGGCGGTGTCATGATGCGCATGGAGTTGATTCCCGTTCGAGACGATCGTCTGCACACCGCCTCGACCAATGGCGACAGCGTCTTCGTCGATGTTGACTTCTATTCGCGACTGACTGCCGAGCAGCGTCTGTTCGTGCTCGCCCACGAGGTCTGGCATTGCGTTCTGTTGCACTTTGCCCGCAAAGGGAATCGTGACCATGAGCTTTTCAATTATGCGGCCGATCTGGAAATCCATTTCACGCTGCGGCAGGAGAAACTTTCCGAGCCATGGGTGCTTCCCCACAATCCAGCCTGGGAGACGCTCTCCGCCGAAGAAATCTACGAACAACTTAAAAAAGCGAAGGCAAAAGACACGCCATTTGCCGATTCAGGAAAAAGCAATGCGAATATCGGGGACAACTCGTCCAGTTTCGACAAGCATGTCTATAACGGCAAGCCAGACAACGACATCTCGGAGGAAACCTCGGATGCAGGCGCGGCTTCGTTCGTAATGGACGATGATTACGCGCCAACCATATCCGCCGACGCGGTGGAACACGCCCGTTCGCGCTCCATTGCCTCCGCGCAGCAGGTGGAGCGCACGCAGGGAAAGCTCCCTGCTCATCTGGCGACCCTCATCCAGCGTCTGCAGAAACCGCAACTGCGCTGGCAGGAACTCCTGAAGCAGTTTCTGACCTCTTGCTATGGCGGAAACCGACGGTGGCTGCCGCCGTCACGGCGTCATGTCTGGCACAAGTTGTACCTGCCCAGCATGCGCACCGAGACCTTGAAGGCCATTGTCGCCATTGACACGAGCGGAAGCACCATGGAGGAACTGGACGAGTTTTTTGCGGAACTGACAGGCCTAATCAACTCCTTCGGCAACTACGATTTAACCATCCTCCAGTGCGATGCGAAAATCCAAAAGGTCGAGCATTACTCCGATGTGCAACTGCGTCCGCCAAAGTCCAGATGGCAGGCCCTTGGCGGTGGCGGAACGTCGTTCTGTCCAGTTTTCGACTACGTGAAGGAACATCCCGAGGAACGCCCGAATGTCCTGCTGTATTTTACGGACGGTTTTGGTTCGGCACCGTTGCATGCGCCGAATTATCCTGTGATGTGGGTTCTGACCAGAGACGGCGTCCGCCCATGTCGATGGGGCGCGGCCGTGCGATTCAAAGGAGGAAAGAAAAATGGGAATGGATAAGGAAATGCGAAGTGAAACATGCCCTGCCGTGCGCGGATTGTATAATCGCCTGCGGACAAAGACGTACAACAATCCCTACAAACTCATTGCCGAGTTCATGACGGACGAGAATCTCCAGGAGATTGGCAAGAGCACCAAAGGCGAAGATACTCTTTTGTGGGTTTCCCACAAGTTGGACCATAACAGCCTATACCTTTTCTGGGAGAGAATCCTGCGGAATCGGCAATGCTTCAGCGACGCATTCCGTGCCTCGATATGGTTTGAGTTGTTTACGGACTGCGGCAATCTGAACCGCCAGCGCCCTGTGGAGGCCGACGGCACGGAGAGTGATTTCCGCTGGGGCATAAACGACTTGGAGCGTCTGTCGAAATCGATCATCACATCGCCATATCTGCTGGACAGCGCAACGGTCGTCAAACGCTACTGCGAGGCACGGAAAGAAGGTTGGCAAACGCTACGCTATCTGCGTTCGGGGCGTTCCTGGAGAACGCTCCCTGGCTGGGCGAGAATCCGTCAAGAGATAACGGATGATTTCGTGCCTGGCTTCGAGATGGGACGGGAAATGCTGGGCGGGCGCCTGAGTTTCAGCGTGATTGCGGAAATCCTGAATTGCGGAGCCTGGAACATCTTCCGCCATTTGCTTGAGAATGACCTTGAGGAATTGGAACAGGCGTTTCCTCTTGAGGAGGTCGCCTGCTATATGGTCGCGCAATTCCCCGACTCCAATGCCATCGCTGTTTTGGAAATGCTGGAAGCGGTTCGGCCTGGCCTGGTCGGAGGGTTTCGGGATGCCTTCGGCCAGAATCTCCTCTGGTATGCAATGGCCAATCCGCGTTCCTGCTGGTTTCATCCGAACTGCCGACTCACGTCATACCTCCTGGAACACGGCTGCTCCGCCGAACTGCCGACGAATATCGGCCTCTCCTGGCGCTTGCTTACCGATAGCCTTTCCGACAGGCAGAAAAACTTTTTGTGGAGCAAGCGGCTGACGATGAACAAAGAGTGGTTGGTGGAGCAACCGAACCTTTGGAGAAAATAGTGGAAACGAATATCGCAAGACAACTGGCGGAAGCCATACGAAATCACGAAGAGCATCTGCGAACGGCAGCCAAAGGCAATTCGTTGAAAGAATCCGCATTGCGCAGAGGCAAGGCGCTTATACCATACAAGGTCATCTCCCCATTCATGACCAGGGAAAATCTTGTCCAGTTCGCCCAGCAGAAGATGTCCCGCAGGCTATTGGTCGATCTGAGCAGGCGTCAACTCCGCTACGAAGACCGTTTTCTTTTCTGGGAGGATATCCTTTCCTCAGGTGACCTGTTGCCGAAAGAGTGGCGTGCGGAAATATTCCTAGACTGCCTTACAAGCAGTGAAAACTGGCAGCCGTGCGAGCGAAACGGGACACAGCCATATTACAATTTCCGCGACTATGACAAGGAAAGACTATCCAACTATGTCGTGTCCTCGAAATGGCTGGTCGATGCTCCGCTGGTTTGCAAATGGTATTGCCAACTCCACAAGCCCGGATTTGAAGTGCTTCGTTGCCTTGATTTGCGGCATGTGGTCAAGTACCCTCTGCGCGAAAAACAACTAGAACACATCCGACAGGACGACTTGCCGGGCTTCGCCCTGTTGCACACGATGCTCTGCCAGGGAAGCGGCTGGTCCCTTGTTCAGGATGTGCTCCGAAACAACGCCCGCGGCATCTTCGCCTGGTTGGTGGAAAATGACACTTCGCTGTTGGAAAGCATCACTCCATTTCAGTTGATGGTGTATGCCGTAGCGAATTGCTTTTCGGAAACCGCCATTTCCGCCGTGGAATGCCTGGAACGGCACTTCCCGGGGACGGCGTCAAAAACCGACGAATTCGGCAATCAGCCACTGTGGTATTGCTTGCACAACAAGAGGATAGTCTGGTTCAGCGAAACGGAACCCCTCGTGGAATGTCTAGGCAAACACGGCTGTCGTCGGGATGTCAGAAATCACCTGGGCCTCTCTTTCGATGACATCTGCCAGGCATTGACTTCCACCCAGAAACGCACCATCGAGAAGATCACCCGAAATCTTTCCAAATGCCAATCGAGGCAATTGCCGCGATCATGCTAACAGGTTTATTTCAGCCCTTGAAGAACCATCTTGGCAGCAAGCCGCGCCTTCTCTTTCAGGCTGGC
>JAGCTA010000430.1 GCA_017963875.1 Victivallales bacterium
CGAGCCAGTCCATATTGGAGCCTGGAATATACGGCATGAGGTCTGGATTGAAAATCCATGAATTGCTCATGATGAGCGAGACGGGCTTGTCGGGGAAGTGTTTCTTGAAAAAAGCAATTGCATCGCGGAAGGACTGTCGGCTCAGTTCGGGCTTCATGCCGCCTCCGCCTGGAATATGGAAATGGAGCATCCAGTCGGTGCCGCGCTTGCTGACGAGCGTCCAATCGGAGAGTTGAATTGTCTCTTCGGATTTCATCGCCTTGCCGTTGACGAGGTCGATGGGCGTGCCAGTCAGCGTCGCGCCGTCGGTGACGATATGCGTCGTGCGGACGATTTTGTCTTCCTTGTCGGTTTGTTCGTCATTTGCGTCGATGTTCCAGCCTTCAGGACAGAACGCCTTGATTTCGGAGCCTTTTCTGTAGATTTCGGGGTAGGTGAACTCCTTTGTCAGATAGAAGTCGAAGCGTCCGATTCTAAACATCGCCTGGTCGCGGTAGTGGAGGAGGAAGCGGAGGCTCTCGGGCTTGATACCGAAATGACCGTCGTGGGCGACTTCATAATAGAATGGCAGTGGTCCGAGGCGCTTGCAGGCATCTACCGCGAATTGCGTCGGCAGATGCTCGCGCTGCACGCGCGCCTCGATGACTGGCAGCAACGATAGCCCGACGAGGAGATAGAGTTTGCCTGATTCGACGCCGAATGGCTCCAGAAGTTGCGGTAACGGCTGTTCCATGTAGCCTTGAAGCAGGGCGTAGTGGCGGTAGAGATGCCATGCGAGGACGCGGTAGTCGAAGCGGCTGTTCATTATCTTTGCGAATTCAAGCACTTCCTGCAGGTGCTCTGGCGCAAGTTCCGCCTTGACATAGTATTCGCGGATGAACGGCTCCTCCAGGAAGAAGACCGATGCGGGGCAGCCCGCAAGCGACATCTCTACGTCCGCTTCGAATACATGGTTCTTTTCCATCAGTGATGTCATGGCCAAATTGCCTATGTTAAAAGAGTGATTTGTTTAGTGATGCAGGTTTGTCAGGTTGACATTGCCAAAGAGTTCTGGATGCTCAATGAATACTGCCTGTCCATTGGCTTTTCGGTTGATGATGTTGGAGATGAAGGCGTTTTGCAGACCACCACTGATGCTGATGGCATACCGTGCATTGGAAATGACGTTGGAGACGGTGATGTCGAAGAGGGACTGCTCCTGCTGATTGCCGTAGGGATGGCCAGGTTCGCCGATGATGCCAGGCGCATGGCCCAGATTGATGCTTCTGTTCGTGTTTTTTAATATGAAGTCATCGGGCGATGTGTCGATGATGCCGTCGATGACGACATGGCGAATCTCCGCGCCGTCAGTGGCGTTCAGGCGAATCATTAGGCAGCCGCCTGCGGGATAGGCCATGACGTTGCGGATGATGACGTTACGAATGCCTTTCTCGCGCTTTTCCCAGTCGTTGCCCATGACTTGCGTCGCGCTAAGTTCGCCGTTTTTGCGCTTCTTGAACTGCGATGCAAAGGCGGAGAGCGCGATGACGTCGTCGCCTGTCGTTCCCGAAATGTCGGAGATGATGACGTCGTGACAGCCGTTGCGGAGGTTGATGCCGTCCTGGTTCTCGTTATTTTGCTCCATACCGTCGATGACGCGCGTCATGCACGCCTTGAATTCGATGTGGCTCAGCCTTGCGAACGCGCATGCCTCCATCGAAATCGCCCATGCGTGCGGTTCGATGATGCGGATGTTCTCGCTGGTGAGGTGGCTGACCTGCGCCATGAGGATGCCGATGTTCCGCCAGTCACCAGTCGGCGACTCGCCTTCGACGAGCGCGTCAGTTCCGTAGGAATGGCGGTGGAGGTCGTCAAACGTCGGATTCGGCGAGCCCGAGAAGTTCTTGGGGCAGGGACAGGCGAGGATTTTGGATGCATCGCCCGTGGAACGCGGGTGGTCCGCTCCTTCGAGCACGCAGTCGCCGACGCCTTTGATGTGGATGTTCTCGGCGGGTTCGATGTTCTTGATGCCATAGCCGCAGTTGGCGCTGCGGAAGAAGTTGTCGCGGCACTTGTCGGAAAGTTTGATTTTGCAGTTCTGAAGGATGACGGTCGTGTTGGAAGGCAGGAGGATGGCGCGGTCGAGCAGCCACCACGTGCGCTCAGGTTCGATGTCGGAGATGCGCTGCGGGATGACGACGGTGTTGCTTTCGCGTTCACGGATGGCGGCTTCGATGCGCTCGTTGTCGGTCAGACCTGGATAGTCGTTGACAGTTTTCATGGTGTGTCCCTCGATTAGTTCTTGCGTTTGGTGTGCGCGATTTCGCCTGCGATATTATCTGTCGTGTTAATGTCGAGCAGGTTCTTGTAGTTGTCGGCGACCTTGTGGACGACTTCGATGTAGCGGTCGATCATCGCGGGGCGGAAGTGCTTGAACCATGGTTCGCGAAGGACCTGGTTGTTGATGGTGTCCGCAATTGGCAGGTCTCCCGTCAACGCCTTCGGATCTACTCCTTGGGGAAGGTTGACGCTGGCCGTCGGGCGTCCGTGCCCATAGATGTCCTCCGTGAAGAAGACGCTGGAGTGGTGCAGTGGGAAATTGCATCCATAACTAAAACCGAATTTATTGCTCAGTTCGGCGTTCAGCGCTTTGGAGAAAGTGACATTGGAAATGCCATCGTAACACTTGCTGTCGTATTTGAAGAACGTCGCGTACCAGCCCGCCTTGTCGCTGTTCTCCCACGTTGGATAGACCATTTTGAAGCCTTTGACGTCTTTGATGCCGTTCCAGAAGTATTTCATCGCCTTGTCGATTTCGGCGCGTTCAGACTCGTATTTCTTTAGTTGTTCAAGGCCGATGGCGGCGGAGACCTGATGCATGCGGAACTTCTGACCGCCGAACGGCACGATGTTGGTCGCTGCGAATTCCTCTGGGGAATAGACGGAGGAAATGCGGTCGTAATGACCGAAGCGGATGGCGCGGCGATAGATTTCAAAGTCGTTGGTGATCATCATGCCAGCCTCGCCAATGGCAAAGGACTTTCCGCTCATCAGCGACATGCCTGCGACGTCACCGATGGTGCCGAGCATGCGGCCCTTGTAGTGGCCGCCCTGTGCGTGCGAGACATCCTCGATGACTTTGATGCCATGCTTGCGTGCGATGGCCATGATGGGATCCATGTCCGCTGGATGCGCGCAGTAGTGGACAACCATGACGGCTTTGGTACGAGGCGTGATGTGCGCCTCGAAACTTTCGGGGGAGATGCATGCGGTGGTTGGATCCACGTCACAGAAGACCACCGTGGCACCAAGGGAGAGGGCAGGGACTGCACTGGCCCAATAGGTGACTGGCGAGCAGATCATTTCATCGCCAGGGCCGAGGCCGATGCCGTACCTGGCGGCGAGCAGCGAGTTGGTCCCCGTGTTGTGGGAAAGCGCGTATTTCACGCCATTCCATTCGGCAAATTTTGCCTCGAATTCTTTGGAAATATTTGTGCCAGACATGTTTCCGTCGTTAAGGACCTTCTCCTGCGCCTTGCGCATCGCATCATTGACAATTGGCCAGTGGAAGAGACTTTCATCATGCTCACTTTCAGAAATGACAGGGGTACCGCCGAAAATCGCTAGTTTGCTCATTTTGTGCTCCAAATATTTGTAATTGAACGTTTAGTTGTTGTTCCCGTTGAACTCCTTTACTGCCTTGATGGCGGCGGCGAGGAAATCGTCACCTGCTTTTTTCGCGAATCGGGAGCCTGTGTCAGCCTCGTACCCCCCGAGAGGATAGTGTTTGGAAAGAGGAAGATAGCCTTCCGAACCACCCGTGAGAGTCGTCAGGACGGTTTCGGGGCATGCGGCGCGCAGTTTCGTTCCGATTTCTGTCAAAACTTCAAAAGGTGTTCCGACGAGCACCTTTGAACCGAGGCGAAGCAACTGGAGCGGCAGGCTGACGTTATCGGATGTATAGGCTTTGGCCGTGATGCGCTTGTAGTGGAACTCTTCAAGTTCAGGACGGTATTTTCGTGATTTCCTGACCTTTGCAAGTTCCTCCTCCCACAGGCGGTCCACTTGGTCGCGCGGGCATTTGACACGCAGTTTGACGGGGACCTGGATGATTTTGTGCTCCAGTTTGAATTCAGGGGCCTTGCGGAAGCGCCGGTCTGCGAGGCGGATTGCGTTGACCATGGTCTGGCCGATGTCCTTGCGCGACTCGCCGTAGCGCTGCATCGGCACGGCGTCACCCGCATTGCCGAGCATGAAGAAGCCTGGACAGCCGAAATACTCTTTAACGAACTTCTGGAAGTAGCCTGGATAGTCTGCGGAAATGCAGTAGGAATCCTTTCCACCTGTGACGGGGTGGCAACTGAAGCGGCCGAGAATGGCCTTCAGACCATTCTTTGCGCGGAAACGCCAGACCATCAGCTCGGGGTCTGCAGGCTGAAAGATGTATTTATCATCCTCTGGCGGAATGGGATAGACG
>JAGCTA010000431.1 GCA_017963875.1 Victivallales bacterium
ATTCAAAGTGTTGGCATCAGACCACGTCTTTTGCTTGTTTGCATCGTTTGGTTTGGTGTAATAGGACTGGTTGGTCATGCCGTATGTCTGGTTGAAATCAACAAAACCGTACGGAGTCCAGGCGGGGCAGACAAATGTCGGAAGTTTGATTTTGGCGAGGTCGTCATTGGTAATGCCGTTGAGTTGCGCTTCCGCATAGCCAAAATAGGCGAGCACTACTGACCACTGGCGGCTTGCAGAACCACCAGGCAATGCATTGTGCGCACCTGAATACATTGCATGGCCTTTGTTGTCATCGACGTACAGCCTCATGCTGATTCCAACCTGCTTCAGGTTGCTGACGCAGGAGATGGCGCGCGCCTTCTCACGCGCCTTTGAGAGTGCTGGCAGCAGCATGGCGGCCAGAATGGCAATGATGGCGATGACAACCAATAATTCAATCAGCGTGAAAGAGAATAATTTTTTCATCATTATCTCCGATTATGATGGGGGTGATGTAACTTAAGAAAATTTACAATATTATATCATATTTCAACAGAAGTTTCAAGGTTCTGATAAAAAAACAAGGCAAACCAGCAAGTGGTCTGCCTTGTCTTCTAGGAAATAGTTGATGAAACCCGCTGGATTAGTCTTCCAACTTGATGGCTTCTGCGGGGCACGTATCTGCGCAGGCACCGCAGCCGACGCATGTGTCTTTGTCCACAACTGCTTTGTCGTCAACGACTTTGATGGCTTCAACTGGGCAACCTTCTGCGCAGGCGCCGCACCCGAGGCATTTCTCTTTATCAACAACTGCTGCCATTTTTCTTTCCTCTTGTTTAGAGATTTATCTCCTGGCGCAGACGCACGGCGTACTGCACACCCAACCAGGAGCCTTTACTAAATATATTTTCATTGTCTGCAAATTCAAACTGCATTGTCAAGAATTGCAATTTGTCATTCGTGTCAGGGGAGTTATTGGACGAATCTCGGCGAAAACTTGATTATTTGTCGTTACGTATTATCCTAAAGGAAAAACTGAGACGAAAATCATTATTAATTAAATACAATGGAGTCAAGGCATGGCGAAACTTGGTTTAAGGCAAACGATGACTGGAATGAAGACTTTTGGGGCAATGATGTTGGCTTTGCTGATTGGAGGCATCTGTCGTGCGGGGCAGTTTCATGTGGTGACAGGGGGAAGGGCGGTGTGCCAGATTGAAGTCGCCGCCGATGCGGACCATGTCGTAAAACTGGCGGCTGATGAACTGAAAAAATGGATTGGCGAGATTACGGATGCCTCGCTGGACATCGTTGCCAAGGCAGATGGGCCGTGCATTGAACTGGCTGTGTCCAAAGAGATTCCAGAACTGTCTGGCAATGACGGCTATGCGATTCGCACGGACGGACAAAGATTTTCCATAATTGGCTCATGCCCAAAGGGCGTGCTGAACGGTGTCTTCAAGGTTTTATATCGCAATACGGACATCATCTGGGCGCGGCCAGATGAAAAAATCGGCACCATTTTCACCAAGAAAGACAGTGTTTCTTTTGAAGATGGAAATATGGTTGATGTCCCTGTTTACAAGCAGCGTGGCTGGCAGATGGAATGCGGCGTGGAGCGCGAAGCGAACAGTTTCTGGCAGACGCGCAATTGCTCCAACTGGATGACAGGGGAGAAATACATCGACAAGTTTGGTTGCATCAAAGAGTTCGGCGGCGGCCACAATCTATGCGGGATGTATCTGCCTCCAAGCATCTACTACAAGGATCATGCGGATTTCTATCCGTTGATTGATGGCGTGCGCGTGAAGCACGCAGAGATGCCTGGCGGTTGCCAATTGTGCTTCACAAATCCAGAAATGACGAAGGAGTTCATCAGAAGACTGGACGAATTTGTCCAGAAGAACATGGATCGCACGGTATTCCGAGTCATGCTGGAGGACAACTACCATCTCTGTTGCTGCCCGAAGTGCATGGAGCCGATCACGCTTCCTGACGGTACAGTGCTTGACGGACGCAATCTCAAGGTTCAGTCGCAGGAGTGGAAGGTCTGGCGTTCCACACAGTTCTTCCTCTGGTACAACCAGTTGGCGGCGTTCATGAAGGAGAAGTATCCCGATAAGCGTCTGCTGAGTTTTGCGTATTTCTTCACGGAGTTCGCGCCGAAGATCGCGATTCCAGACAATGTCGATATTTCTTTTTGCCCGATTTACCGTGACTCGAAGCACTTGATTGACGAACCAGAGAACAAGGTCGTCATGGATACCGTCAATGAATGGCTGACCAAGACGAAATTTGTGACGTGGCGCGAATACTACGGCATCAACACAGAATTTCCGCGTCCGATTGACCGCGTCGCGTTCCACGACTATGCGCTTCTTGCAAAGAAAGGCATGTCGAAGACCTATTCAGAACTGATTGCGGACACGGCGGCACGAGCCTATCTGACGACAGGCGTCCGCGCCTGGGATCTCGGTGCACCATATCTTTGGAGCCTGGTTCAGGCACCGTGGAATCCGAACCGCAATGTGGAGGACGTCCGCAGGGAGTATTATACTCGCGTATTTGGCGCGGCGGCTGCTCCTGAAGTCGAGGCGATGTACGCGACATTTGAGAAAGGCTGGTATGCCTATCCAGGCAAATCCGTCTGGAACGACAGTGCCGCACGGCTGTGGAAGAACTGCTATGCGAAACAGAATATTGATGACGAAGTCAAAGACCATTTGAAGAAGGCGCTGACATTGGTTAACAACCCGAAGGGAAAGGTCATGCTAGAGCGTATATCGCAGTATCTAGAGGGGCGTGGGACGGCGGAGCCCGCAGCGGCAATCGTCATCCCAAAGGCAAAAGGCGATGTCCCGTTCGAGGCAGTCGCGACCGCACCTGCCTGGAAGGATGCTCTGACCATGACGGAATTCTACGACGCGAATCAGATTCGTGAAAAATACCCGACGGTCATGAAGTTCCTCCATGACGGCACGAATCTCTATGCTTCACTCCATGCAGAGCGCAAAGGCATCGACAAAATGCTCGACGAGCGCAAGAACTACTGCCAGACGGAGGTGTTCAATGTCTTTGTCCAGTTGAGCGACGAGCGTTTCCCCGAATATTTTCACATCATGGTGGATCCCATCAATCGCATCTACGCCAGCGCGGGAGACAATCGCCAAGTGCCTGAATTCAAGTTCAAATATACTGCGACACACGGCGCGGATAGTTGGGACTGCCTCGTGGTGATCCCGCTTTCACAACTGCCGAAGACGCACAAAATTGCCGCGTTCCGCAGATACAATTCCCATGACCGCGCGGCGGAATGGCCAATGACTGGCCCTGGATTCAAGAACGCTATTTTGCACGAAGTGGATACTTTCGCCCCATTTACGCTAGGAGAATAAATATCTGGGAGACATTATCATGATAAAAAGAATCGTTGTTCTGTTTTTGCTGACTGTTGGCTTGGCCTTTGCTGGGCAGTTCCATGTGGTAAAAGGGAGAAAGGCGGTCTGCCCGATTGTCATCGCGAAGGATGCAGACCACGTGGTCAAATTGGCTGCGGATGAACTGAAAAAGTGGATTGGGGAAATTACAGGTGCGTCTTTGGATATTGTTGAATCGGCGGACGGGGCTTGCATTGAACTGGTGGTCTCGAACGAAGTTCCCGAACTGGCAGGCAATGACGGCTATGCGATTCGAACAGAGGAAAACAAGTTTCGCATCATCGGTTCATGTCCAAAAGGCGTGCTGAACGGAGTCTATAAAGTCCTGTACCGCAATACGGACATTATCTGGGCACGGCCCGAACCTGAAATTGGAACAGTATTCTCGACACGCGATGATCTGTCATTCAGCGAGGACGACATGGCAGACATCCCCGTCTATAAGCAGCGCGGGTGGCAGATGGAATGTGGAAAGGAGCGTGAGGCGAACAACTTCTGGCAGACGAGAAACTGTTCCAACTGGATGACGGGCGACAAATTTGTTGACATGTTCGGTGCCATCAAGGAGTTCGGAGGCGGCCATAATCTTTGTGGAATCTTCCTTCCAGAACGCCTTTATTACGAGGAACATCCAGATTATTATCCGATGATTCAAGGAAAGCGTGTCCGTCCTTCGGATTATTCACACCGTTGCCAATTGTGCTTTACCAATCCCGAAATGACGGCGGAATTCATAAGGCGTCTGGACGAATTCGTGCAGAAGAATATGGACACCACGGTGTTTCGCGTTTTGATTGAAGACAACAACGTTCTCTGCTGCTGCCCGAAGTGCATGGAGCCGATACAGTTGCCGAATGGTGAAATTCTGGATGGACGTGGCCTCAAGGTGCAGTCCCGCGAATGGAAAGTCTGGCGGTCAACGCAGTTTTTCATTTGGTTTAATCAGTTGGCGGAGTTCATGAAGCAGAAGTATCCAGGAAAACGCTTGCTCAGTTTCGCGTATTTCTTTACGGAGTATGCACCGAAAATCCAGATTCTTGACAATATAGACATTTCATTCGCACCGATTTTCCGCGATTCAAAGCACTATATGGACGCTGAGAAGAACAAAGCAGTCATGGATGCTGTTGACGAATGGCTCGCAATTACGAAGAACGTCACTTTGCGCGGATATTTCGGCAACAACACGGAGTTCCCGCGGCCGATTGACCGAATAGCATTCCACGATTACGCGCTTCTGGCGAAGCGTGGCATGAGCAAGACGTATTCATCGGTCATTCCTGATGCGGATCGTCATGCGTTCAATCGGCATGGAACGAAAGTGTGGGATGTCGGCGCACCGTTCCTCTGGAGCCTTGTGCAGGGGCCGTGGAATCCGAATCGCGATGTCGAGGATGTCCGCCGTGAATTCTATACCCGCGTATTTGGTTCGGCTGCAGCCCCCGAAGTTGAGGCGGTGTATGCAGCGTTCGAGAAAGGGTGGTATTCGTCTCCAGCGAAATCGACCTGGAATGATAATTCATTGAAATTGTGGAAGTTCTGCTATTTGATACCTGGGATTGGCAAGGAGGTCCATGAGCATTTGGACAAGGCATTGGTGCTGGTCAGCAATGCAAAGGGGAAGGCGATGCTTGAACGCCTCAAGGCGAGCCTGGTTGATGAGATTCCGCCTGTTCCCCATGCGGCTGCGATTGTGATACCGAAGGCGAAATCGGCGGTTCCGTTTGAGCCGAATAGTTCGGCGGCGGCTTGGAATGATGCGTTGACTATGACGGAGTTCTACGATGAAGAGGGCAAGTTGACGACCTATCCGACGGTCATGAAATTCATCCATGACGGCGAAAAGTTGTACGCTCTACTTCATGCGGAGCGGAAGAACATCTCCAAGATGGTTGACCCGAGCAAGGACTATTGCCAGGCGGAGGCGTTCAACGTGTTTGTACAGAAGGATGACGGCATGTTCCCAGATTACTTCCATGTGATTGTGGATCCTTGGAACCATATTTTCGCGAGTGCGTCGGAGAATCGCCCCGTGCCTGGATTCAAGTTCAACTACAAGTCGCAGTGCGATGCGGACAGTTGGGACTGCATTGTCACCATCCCATTGTCGCAACTTCCAAAAAGCAAAAAGATTGCGGCATTCAGACGTCTGGTGAAGAGTGAACTTCCAGGCCAATGGCCAGGCAACGGACCAGGCTTCAAGAATGCGGTTCTGCATGAACTGGATACGTATGCACCGTTCACACTCGGTGAGTGAAAGGTGATGATTGACCAGAGAACTATTTTTTCAATAAAACAGCCCAGGGAAAACAAAGAATGAAAATTAAGACTTTTGTGATGATGGCAATGGCTGCGCTGTCGGTTGGTGTGGTGCGTGCGGGTATTTTCCAGGTGGTGACGGGAAGCAGGGCGGTCTGCCCGATTGTCATCGCCAAGGACGCGGACCATGTGGTCAGATTGGCTGCGGAAGAACTTCAGAAATGGATTGGCGAAATCACGGGGGCGCAGTTGGAAATCGTCAATGAGGCGGATGGCCCATGCATTGAATTGGCTGTTTCAAATGAGATTCCAGAACTGGCAGGAAACGATGGCTATGCGATTCGCACGGACGGAAAGAAGTTCCGCATCATCGGCTCGTATCCAAAGGGCGTACTGAACGGCATTTACAAAGTACTGTACCGTAATACGGACATCATCTGGGCACGCCCCGAGCCGAACATAGGAACGATTTTCTCCAAGACCTACAGCCTAGCGTTCAAGGAGGACGATATGGTTGATGTCCCCGTGTTCCTGCAGCGCGGCTGGCAGATGGAGAGCGCGGTCGCACGGCTGGACAACAATACCTGGCTGGCGCGCAACTGCGTTAACTGGATGACGAAGGGTGAGCATATCAATAAGTTCGGCTGCATCAAGGAGTTCGGTGGCGGCCACAATCTCTGCGGACTGTATCTGCCTGAGAAAATCTACTACAAGGACCACGCGGATTTCTATCCCCTGGTTGATGGAGAACGTTTGCGCCATACCAAAATGCAAGGTGGTTGCCAACTCTGCTTTACCAATCCAGAAATGACGAAGGAGTTTATCCGCAGGTTGGACGGCTTTGTACAGAAGAACATGCAGCACACGGTGTTCCGCGTCATGCTTGAGGACAATTACAACCTATGCTGCTGCCCGAAGTGCATGGAGCCGATTACTCTGCCTGACGGCACAGTTCTTGACGGACGCAATCTCAAGGAGCAGTCATACGAATGGAAGGTCTGGCGTTCCACACAGTTTTTTCTCTGGTACAACCAACTGGCGGCGTTCATGAAAGAGAAGTATCCTGACAAGCGTTTGCTTTCCTTTGCCTATTTCTTCACCGAATATCCTCCGAAAATCGATATCCCTGATAACATCGACATTTCCTTCTGTCCAATCTACCGCGATTCAAAGTACACCGTTGACGCACCTCAGAACAAAATCGTCATGGACACGCTTAACGAATGGCTTGGCAAGACGAAGTTCGTGACGTGGCGCGAATACTACGGCATTAACACGGAATATCCACGCCCTATCGACCGAATTGCGTTCCATGACTATGCGTTGCTTTCAAAGCGCGGCATGACGAAAACCTATTCGGAAATCGCCGCTGACGCTGAAGAACACCATTGGTATTCAACGGGGGCGCGCGTCTGGGACTGCGGGGCGCCGTATCTATGGAGCCTGATTCAGGCACCATGGAACCCGAACCGCAATGTGGAGGACGTTCGCCGTGAATACTATGTCCGCGTGTTCGGCGAGGCTGCAGCGCCAGAGGTCGAGGCGATGTACAACACGTTTGAAACGGCGTGGTATGGAACTCCTGGCAAATCCGTATGGAGCGACAAGGCTCCTGTGCTTTGGAGAAGATGCTATTTTGGCGCAGGAATTGATGACGACGTTCGTGCTCATCTGACTGCCGCGTTGTCGCTTGTCAGTAATCCGAAAGGCAAGGCGATGCTTGAACGTCTTAAGGCGTATATCGACGGCAAGGCGAAGCCCGCGAGTTCCGCGCCAATTGTCATTCCCAAGGCTAAAGACACCGTGCCATTCGAGGCGGTGACGACGGCACCAGCCTGGAAGGATGCGCTGACCATGACAGAGTTCTTTGACAACAAGGGCAAGCCCGCGCAGTATCCGACCGTCATGAAGTTCATTCATGACGGCACGAATCTGTACGCATCGCTTCATGCCGAACGCAAGGGTATCGACAAGATGCTTGACACACGCAAAAACTATTGCCAGACAGAGGCTTTCGATGTGTATGTCCAATTGACCGACGATCGTTTTCCAGAGTATTTCCACATCATGGTTGATCCCATTAATCGCACGTATGCCAGCGCAGCGGAGAATCGACAGATTCCTGAGTTCCACTATCAGTTCAAGGCGGCTCATGATGCAGACGGTTGGGACTGCTTGATTGCCATACCGCTTTCGCAGTTGCCGAAGACGCATAAAATCGCTGCTTTCCGCCGTCTTAACAACCATGACAGGCCTGCGATCTGGCCGAACTCGGGGCCTGGATTTAAGGACGCTTTCCAGCACGAGGTGGATACCTTCGCTCCCTTCACGCTTGGGGAGTGACGTTTCTAGTTTGGATGTCACACACCTGTTGCGCGAAGGTCGTGCGGTTAAGAATCCTCTCCTGTTCCAGCGGGGGAGGATTCTTCTGCTTGAATTCTTTCTTCTTTCGGAAGTCTGGCAATGATTTTCTTGACTTTTGCAAGCGGAAGTGCAAGAAGTGATTGGATTTCCTCTGGGGCCTTGCCCAATGAAATCAAGTTCTTGATAATGCTCTGATAGGTTTCTGAAATACCTTCTATCCTGCCTTCCTTTCTCCCCTCCAATTTACCTTCCTTTTTCCCTTCCTTTCTCCCGTCTAACTTTGCGTAGTAAAACAAGTCATACATTTCTTTTTCCTCCGTTGTCGATGTGATTGAAAACTCTTTTTTAAGAATCTTTTCCCTCTCTTCATTGGGTATTTTGCTGGAGATTAGCGTGTAAATCAGCCGAAGCGCTCTGTTGTTCTGAGGTGGAACGGCATCATTCAGATACAGAAATGTCAATTCCAGCATGTCATAGATGTCACGTTTGAAAACAGACTGTCTGGCAACGTTTCCCGCCAGGGTGGATTCATGAAGATTGTAACGGCTGATGGTGTTTGCCAGGCGGACAGGCGCTCGGGGGCATATCCAGATGCCGTGGACTTTCCTCAGACCGTCGTAATCGCTGTTTTTAAACAACGTGCCTTTTTCCGCATGGAGTAGTCCACAACCATAATATATACCTCTTTTGATAATTTCATAATTCGGATGGATGACATTTTGAAATTCTATGTTGAAAATGTGGTAATCACTGCTTGATTTGTAGTTTGGACACATGGCCGTGAAAACGATATCGTTTCGACAGCACCCAAAATCATTGCTGATGAGTTGGACTTGCCTGGATTCGCCTTGGGGAAGGAGATGCTTTCGAGCAATATCCCTCTGACTTATTTTATCAAATTCCGTGACAAGGCTCTGTAATAAAGCCGCAAGCACATCTTTTCTGCTAAAAATTCCCTTGAGAAATGCGTCAGCCTGACGTGCGGTAATCCTTCGTGAGTTTGTCATTATTTGTTTTCCTTTTCTTGAATAATATGAGAAGAATAATGACAATAATATTAATTCATATTTCTATATTTCAAATGATGTAATTCACTATCATATAGATTCCTATAGATTAATAAAATTTGATATCAATTTTTGATATAAAATATTCTTAAACATTGCAAAGAGGAAAGACTTTCGGTAATGCTGGAATGCTTTTATGATCCTGTTATGCTTTGCTCTTCATGACGGAAGGCTCGCCCCCTGAGGTCGCAATACTAACGCTCTGTTTCCCGATGAGGCTTGTGTCGTATTTGCAAAATTCACTTCATGATTCAGAAGACATTTTTGATGCATGAATGCTCTGACTCAGGGATGGAAGTTTCGTCTTTTGGCTATAGATTAAATAAAGCAAGTTGCAGGAATCCACGAAGGTTTTGTTTATGGAACCAAAAATTCCCAATGCCTCCTCATGGATTCTACGGTAATATTCAAATAGGTTAAGTTTTTCAAAACAAGAGATAACAACAGGAGACCACTTATGAAGACGACTTTGACTTGTCTGCCCGTTTTTCTGACAGTTTTGGCATTCGCTCAGACAAAAATCAACATCACATTGGACCATGCGGACGCCATGTACAAATGCAACGAACAAGCCGTTTTCACTATCACGGTAATGAACAACGACCAGCCATGCAAAGAAGGAAAAGCCTCCGTCCGTCTCAGCAACGACGGTTTGACGACTTTTTCCACAAAGGAAGTCGACCTAGCCAAAGAGAACCCATTCACCGTCGTTGGAACGATGGAAAAGCCTGGCATTTTGAGCCTGGATGTTGGAGTCGCCACACAGCCCAAGAAACTCAACAAGGTTTTCGGCGCTGCTTTTGAGCCATTAGAAATCCAGCCGAGTGCATCCGAACCTGAGGATTTCGTGACATTCTGGCAGGGTGAGTTCAAAAAGTACAGGAATTTGCTTATTGAGCCTGAACTGACGCCGTTGCAGCGTCTTACGAATGACAAAGTGGAAGGCTTCAAAGTCGCCTTTCGGACTCCTCTAGGCAAAATCTACGGTTTTCTGACCATTCCAAAGGCATCAGGCAAATTTCCCGCCATCGTCTCCGTTCCAGGAGCGGGGCCTGGAGCGACGTCTGCACCCATGATGGAGGATTTCGTCTGTCTTGTCATGAACGTCCACACCTATGACCCTGATATTCCTGGCAAGACGATCAACGAAAGTTACAAGGAAGTGAACAACGGCGGGATGTATATGTATAAGAACATTCCAGACCGCGAAAAGACCTACTTCCATCACGGTGTCATTGGCATCAATCATGCAGTCAACTGGCTTTCACTACATGAAAAAGTCGCACGTGGCTTCATCGGCTACCACGGAAGCAGCCAGGGCGGGGCTTTTGGGTTTATTCTAGGCGGCTTGAATCCTGCCATTCGCGTTTTGGTCTGCAACGTTCCCGCAATGTGCGACCATCTAGGCTACAAACAGGGTCGCCTTGCAGGCTGGCCGCAGTTCTGCCGCCAGATGAAAAACTCCCCTGAAATCGAAGCCATGGCGCAGTACTACGACGCCATGAATTTCGCAAGACATATCAATAAAGACGTTCCCGTGCGTGTCATTGTCGGTCTTGCGGACCGCACATGCAGCCCGTCGTCCGTCTATGCCGCCTACAACCAAATTCCCTCTTCGGACAAGCAGATTATCAGCGAAGTCGGCATGGGCCATGAATGTTGGCCGTCATACAACAAGCAAATCACCTGGTTGAAGGAATATCTGAGAAAGAGAATGCGCGACAACAGATAATCCAGAGTTTAAGTTGTTTTTCCTCAGTACTTAGGTAAAATCAGCCACGGAAAAGTCACGAGAACGATCGCATGGCATGGAGTCAGAATCAACTGGATTGCCCAAAGCACAACATAAACTGTCTTAACAGAAGGATCTTCAACTGATGAACTTTTATTTGACAGGCGGCACGGAGTGTTTCAGAAGATTTATCTCTGCAATATGCGGTACTAATGGCAAATTATACATCTATGATACACCAGAGGAAATGCCTGAAGACGACTGCGATGCGGTATATTTACTCCTCCCCTGCTATGAGTCGGGAAAGCATTCCCTCCCTGAATTGTCATTGGAGAAGACGGAGGCGTTTTTGTCCCTGCTCCGCAATGGAGGGAGTTTCTATTTTGAGAATGTTCTTGCCAAGGACAACCTGCGTCGTCGTCTGACAGGAATGCAGGCCATGGGGAACTTCAGGTATCTTTTCAAAGAATGTATTGTGTATGGCGAGATGATATTGCAGGCGCGGGAGGCATATCATTTTCCCAGCAGGAACTGCATACAGCCCGAAACATGTGCCGTTATCAGCGATTGCATAGGAACTCATTCCATATTCCGCCAGGGGAATACCAACTTCCCAGTGCTGAATATCAGAGAAAATGGCAGATGCGTGTCGGCGATGATGAATATATCGCAGTTTGATGCGCGTTTTATGCGTCCATATTCATGCTGGAGGCGTCTATTTGCGGACGTTTTTTCCAGGCTTACGTGCAGTTCGGCAGAGGTGGTAGAGAAAGCCTTCGATGAAGCCTTTCCCGAGTTTATCAGGACCAGCGGCAACGCGGATGCCGAATATGCGGTAAGGAAGGCGTTGGCATGGCATGAAAAATCTGGGATGCTAAGGAAAGCCGATGGCACGATGGGTATCTACGAGATGATACAGTCCAATGGTCTGGAACTCAGAATGAATCTGCGGACAGACAGTACCCTGTTGACTGGTGCGTTCTTTGCTGCCGCAGGGAAGAAATACCAAGATGAGCACATGAGCAATTTAGGAAGAAATCTGGTCAATTTCCTTGTAGAACGCCACGTACAACTGCCAAATGGATTGTTCAAGTGGATGGACCACACCAATTTGACATGGTCATCGGATTCTGGAAGAGATGGTTTGGCTATCATCAATATGTACAAGGCCACAGGAGACAGGAAGTATCTGCAAATGGCTAAGAGACTGGGGGACGCTTTTCTGGATTGGCTTGGAGACGAGGCTATTTGTTGTGGATATTTTGAATATCCTGACAGTTTTGAGGGAAAACAACGCTTTGACAATCCTGTCTTCTATGGTGAAATGGTATCATTTCTGCTTCAGTTGCCAGACGAGAAATACCATGAACTGGCATTGCGAAATGTTGAGCGCGTGGGAAGGAATTTCCCTGATGTAAGTCAATTCGGATATTCGGACAACTTCACCTACGCACGATATTTCATTGCACTGGCATGTGCGCAATATGCCTTGAATCAAGATTATTCCGAAAGAATCAACCATATCCTGGATTTCTTTGAAAACCTTCAGGAGGAATGCGGTGGCATACGCGAATGTCCAATCCGCCTGAAGAAGAATGACACGGAGGCTGGCATAGCGATTGGCGATGGCTCTGATGCAATTGCTGATATAATGTATTGTGTGAATTTCGTGTTCATATCGTTGTCGGTGCTTGGCAAACTTCCCGCCAACAGGATCCATACGATCAATATGGATAAAGTCAAAACAATGTATCAGAAAATTCGTAGTTTCTTGCTGAGAATTCAGATAGTCAGCCCATTTGCAAAACTGGATGGCGGATGGATGCGGGCATACGACATGCAATTGGACGAATACTATGGCTTGGATCTGGACATGGACTGGGGCGCCTATTGCATTATGGGCGGCTGGGTAATGTCCTTTATACCACTTGTGTTCCTCTACGAGGGAACGTCTGATTCTTTCTTCGTACACAATCGTTGAAAGCAGCCCTTGCCACACCTTCATGATGGCAGCCACGTCATCTTTCCATTAGTTTGCGTCAGTTGATCTTTGACTTATGCTGTGGACAATCCAATAGCCAAACGGATCGAACGATACTCTGAAAAAAAAGGACAACCTTCAGTTCGTTGTTTGATTTGGCACGGGGCAGGATATGGCTTAATGGTCGCTGAACATCACTAAAGGACGATTGTGTCTAGAGAAGGGCTTGTCAAAAGATAATCCAGCGTTTGAATTGCTTTCCATAGAATGTAAAGTAAATTTGAACATAGCAATCTCATTGGCGAACAGTGACATATCTTGCAAGCCAATAAATTGTCAAGTCTTTAATTTGCGTTTTATAAGTTTTCTTGAAATGTTTCAAGAATCAGAAT
>JAGCTA010000432.1 GCA_017963875.1 Victivallales bacterium
ATGACGAACAGGATGGCGAGTCGCTGCATTTCTGGCAGTTCATCAACGATACTGTCGCAGATTCCATCGCCTATTTCGCACGTGAGGCAAGAAAACTAATTCCTGACACGACGAAACTTGGTTGCTTTTTCGGATACATTCTGGAACTCGGTGTCCGCCGTCTCGTCGAAAGCGGTCATCTCGCCTACGAGAAGGTCTTTTCGCTTCCTGAACTGGATTTCTACATCAGCCCTGGCGACTATAGTGACCGTGAAATGGGCGGCGGCAGCGGTGCCATGTCGCCGAACGGCACCATCCATCTGAAAGGGAAGAACTATTTCTATGAAATTGACCATCGAACCAGTACGGGGAGCATGGTCATGAACAAGCATGTGACGCTTCCGTGGATGAAGCGATGGGCCAATGAAAAGGAGGATATCACGGGCCTTCGCCGCGAATACTGCTTCGCACTTTTCCATGGCGCTTCATTATGGTGGTTTGACATGTGGGGAAAATTCTTTGATTCACAGGCACTTGTGGATGAAATAGCCAATTTCAAGAAAATCAACGACCGCCTGGGGGACATTCAGAGGGAGCCCGAGGCGGAAGTCGCCGTGTTTGTTGATCCTGACAGCACATATTATATCAACGACTATCCAAAGGAATCAATTGCGGGAGTCATTTATCGTGGGCTGTTGAACAAACTGAACCGACTGGGTGCGCCTTATCGCGTCTATTCATTCAATGACATTCCCTCAATTGATGATTTGGAACGGCTGCGCCTTGTCATCCTTCCTGGACTTTTTGAAATGACACCTGCGAAAATGGATATCCTGCGCCGCCAGTTGCTCAAAGACGGCAGGACGGTCGTCTGGACATACGCGGCCGCATTGTCCGACGGCGTTCATTCCACGCCTGACAACATGAAGGAACTGACTGGTGTCCCATACGGTACAAACGAGACTACGACTGTTCGGCAGGACGGATGGACAAGTGTGTTTGTTCCATCGACGGATGATCTTTCCCCTGCGTACCTGCGTACTCTTGCGGCCTCGGCGGGCGTGCATCTGTTTACGGATGAGGCGGAACTCGTCTGGTACGGTGGCGGCCTTTTGATGGTTCATGCGGTCAAGTCGGGTCGCAGAAGCATCCGACTCAAGAAACCCGCCGTTCCGCATGTCCTGCTTGGACGGCCAGTTGATGAGCGTCGGACGGATTGTATTGAATATGATTTTGATGCTCCCGAGACGATATTGATTGAACTGGGGGAGTAAGGTTAGGCGCAATGACTGAGGATAATCAGAACCAGCCCGTGTTTCGTTCGCAGGATGTGCCTCGCGTGCCTGGCGTGTATGTCTATCGCAACAAAGCGGGCGAGGTCATCTATGTCGGCAAAGCGCGGAATCTCCGCAGTCGGATGAGTTCGTATTTTCGTGCATCCACCATGCGCCAGAGCGACCCGAGGCGTCGTGCGTTGATGCATTCCATCGCGTCATACGAGATTTTCCCAGTGGAAACGGAACAGGAGGCGCTGCTTCTTGAAAGTCGGTTTATAAAGCAATACAGTCCGAGATACAATGTCGATTTGCGCGATGACAAAAGGTTTCTCCATATCTGTATTGACTTGACGGAACGATATCCACGATTGCAACTTGCACGTCTCAGAAAGGATGATGGAAAGATGTATTTCGGACCATTTCCGCAGGCGACGGCGCTTCGGGAGACATGCCGTTTCCTTGAAGTGCGTTTTGGCTTGCGCAATTGCAAGAACTGCAATCCGTCGCCCGAGGACAAGACACATTGCCTGGAACATATTGTCAGAGACTGTTCATGTCCATGCACAGGGGAGATTTCGCCAGAAGATTATCGAGCGCGTATTGATGAAGTCATCAACATCCTGAATGGCGATTGTGCAGCGATTGTCGCGGAACTAGATGAAAGGATGAAGGCGCAGGCAGCGGAAATGAAATACGAAGAGGCAGCAAGCACACGGGACATGATCGGCAACCTGAAGTCTGTTCTTGAGCCGACACGGCGTTTCATCAACGAGACCATCAGCGTCAGGCAACGGCTGTCGAATACGGTGGGCATGGAGGCGTTGAAACTGGAACTCCACATGGACAAACTGCCCATGCACATCGAGTGCTTTGACATGTCCAATATTTCTGGGGTGCTTGCCGTCGGGAGTATGGTATGTTTCAAGAACGGACGCCCAGCAACGAGTGATTATCGTCGTTATAGGATAAGGAATCTTGCGGCAAATGACGACACGGCGTTCATGCGCGAGGTTTTGACGAGACGCTATGGTCGCGTCTTGAACGACAATCTGCCGATTCCAGACCTGATCGTTTTGGATGGCGGAGCAGGGCAACTTCATATTGGAGTAGAGGTGCTAAATGCTCTGAATTTCCCAAAAGTCACATTGATAGGCCTGGCAAAGCAACATGAACTGATTGTTTTTCCAGATCCTGCGCAGGAACCGCTGGAATTGCCAAGAACACACGCAGGACTCAAGTTGCTTCAAAGCATTCGCGATGAAGCGCATCGGTTTGCCAATGGCTATCATCGTCTGCTGCGAAACAAGCGAATCGCGGATTCCATTCTTTCCGAAGTGCCAGGCATCGGTGAAACACGCTGCCAACAGTTGCTGAAACAATTCGGCTCCGTGAAGAACATAGCCAAGATGACTGCGGAGGAACTGGCGAGAGAGGCGCAAGGTGTTGGGTTGGAGACTGCCGAGAAAATCATCGATTACCTGACCGCTCATCTCGGTTGAATATTTGTCGTTGAAGAAGAGACGGAATCAATGTTCTATCCGTTTTTTTAGGGAGTTATATACTTGAGTTCCTAGGCAGAATTTGTCTGGCAGACCACTTCTAGAAACTCTAGAAACTCTAGGAAAACCAAGTATATAATTTCCCCCAAAAATCATCGCTTGGCAGTCGAATGTCAGCAGTCAAATGTCGGCTTATTTCAGTTTGATGAAAACGGCCTGGAGAGGCTTGAGTGTTCCGCTGACAGCCTTCTGGTTGACGGTGATTGCCGCGTCGCTGATGGACGTTCCATCAAAGGTCATCGGCTTTGCCATTTCTAGTTCAAACGCGCCGTCCTTGTCCTTTGTCGTGTTGACGGCGAGAATCCATGTGACGCCGTCCAATTCGTAGGAGCGGAAGACGACAGTGATGTCATCCTTGGCGGCCTTGTTCGTGAATGCGACGGGATTGCCTGCGGAGAGCAGCACGGGGAAGTGCGCGGAGATTTTGGCGGCGACGCGCTTCATGCCAGCGAAAGTCGGTTCGAAGGGGATTACGGGCAGGCCAGGAGCCTCCTGGTCGCGGGCACGCTGGTCGAAATAGGAGTAGTACATGAGGCCGTTGGCACCGCCAGCGATGGACATCCATGACATCGCCTCGATTTCCTGTTCCGTCGGCATGGGGCATCCAGAGGTCTTTTCGTCAGTATATCCGTATTTTTTCCAATATCGTCCCCAGCAGAACGCCTGAGGGACTTGCAGTATCATCTTGGAGCCAAGGACGGCGTCATCGTAAATCTTTGCCCATTTGTAGGCGTTGTTGATATTTCCTTCGGGAATGGGGTATGGATCGCTGCCATGGATATCTGACGCAGGCATATATGCTGGCCAGTCTTTTGGAACATTGAGGACAGACCATGTCGGTCGAGAAGGGTCGTGCTCTTCGCAACCTTTGCGGAAATTGATGGCGTCCTGGAGGAATCTCACGGAAAGTTCGTCGTTGATGTACCATCCGATAATCGCGGGGTGGTATTTCAAGACATCGATGATTGCATAGCCAGCCGAGTGGACGCGCCTGCAATTCTCTTCATTGCCGTCGCGGGAACTGACATGTCCCGTAGAGAAAAACATCATGAGGTTGTTTTCATACAGATAGTCAAGCGTTTCCTTGTCACGCGGCGGCTGATAGGGCATCAGGCAGTTGAAACTTGTGTTGATGTACGGTGCCAGTTCTTCCTTGGTCGCTTTCATGAAATACATGCCGAGCGGAAAGAACGGCTTGCCATCGACAAACATGCGGCGATGCTTGTCGATATAGACGCGGTAGTTGGGTTTTTCCGCCAGTTTTCTGAAGGGGTGTTCTTTAGTATATGTTTTGCCGTTGGCGGGATTTGTGACGGTACAGACCATTGTATATAGTCCAGTGGCGAGTTTGTCCGAATCGAAGGTGAAGGTCAGGCGGTTGTTTTCATCAGATTTGACGGCGCGTTCCATGACCGTTTCCCCTTTCCGCTTGATAAACAGTTTTGTCATGCGAATGACATCCTTGTCGAAGGGCAGGTCTTCGCCGAATCCGCAGTAAACCGTCACAATGCCGCCAGCGGCTTCGTCGCGATAGCAGTTGGTTGTCGGCTGTGTGGTAAGCGCTTCGCCTTCGACTTCATGGATTTCGACGCTGTCGAACCAGACCTCTGCATCAGGAGTCCCTGGAGGGCTGACGAGGAGACCGAGAGTGACGCGCGTGGTGCTTTTTACGATGGGCGGGATAATGGTTTTGTTGAAGATTTTCACCCATTCATTGTTCAATGAGAAAACAGTAGAACCGTAGCAGCCTCCGAGATACTTGTCCCCTTCATAGTATTCGAGGAAAATGGAGCCTCTGGCTTTTGAGGGATTTTTGTCATCCTTGTTGATGACTTTTGCGATGGCTGAGAATTCGTAGGTCTTACCCGTTGTGACTTTGATGTTATTGCTGATGAACTTGTAGTTACCACGGATCGTGTTGCCGTAGTACATGGAGCGCTTGCCTTCGTAGGCGATCTTGTCTGTCGCCTGCCATGTGGGGCTCATGTTTGTCCAGTATTTAGGATAGCCGTTTTCATCAAGTTCCTCGAATCCGCCATTTCGTAGGATGGGAGTCTCTTGCGCATTGAGGAAGATGGCACAGAATGCAGCCAGGAAGAGTAGTTTTTTCATTGGATTTGCCCTTTGTTTATTGTTGACATAATCGCTCTATTCCCCATGAGGGTAGGTTCGACCTCTTCGAGGTCGGAATCCTTTTGGGGTATCTTCCCCCAGGTTTCGCTTCGCTCAACCTGGGGGTACTGATATTTGACCCCTTCGGGGTCTTCCACAGTCGTCTTGCCTTGTACAATTACCAACCCTCATAGGAAATAGAACCGACACAATATGCCTATTCGTTGTGTGCCGTGACGAGCAGGAGTCCTTTGGGAGGAACGACGAGCCTGCCGAAGACCTCTTGGTTGCTGTAGCCCGTGCATCCGAGAAGACCGTCTTTGGCGGATGCTTTCAGCGGATAGCAGGGGAAGTTATGCGGATTATCGACTTTCTGCGGGATGGGGGCGGCGAAACGGAACAGGACGTTGTTGTATCGCGTCAGATTGGAGCAGAAAGCGAGGTGACGACGGTTGTCAGACGACGTCTGGTCGATGATGTAGATGTCTCCCGAGGAGAATTCAAGGCCTTTGCCATCGGGATGGAGTGCCGTTTCAATTTCCTTTGCAGCGGCTTTCCAGAGGGCATCGGGGATGTGCATCATGGGGATTGGGTCTCGAACCAACTGGAATATCGTGAATGTGTCAAACACTGGAACATCGTTGTCCTGCGGGATTTCCATGCGTGTCCTTGAGTCTGTTCCGAGTATGACGCATCCAAAGAGATAGTTCTCTGAAATGCGGCAGGTGAACGCAGCGGCGTTTGCGGGGATACCGTTGTTGAAATTGCCTGTCAGAATCGTCAGGCCTTTTCTTGCAAGGACTGCGGCTTTTGCGGTTTCGTCCAATTGGTCGAAGACAGGGATGAAAGCGGGTGCGCCGTCGAGAGAGGCGAGTTCGGAGATGGCGCAGGCTTTGTGGAGTTCGACGCCGTTTCTCATCAGGTTGGAAACGTGCAGGTACGGAGGAATCGTTCCGTTAGCATCGTAGTCTTTGCACAGCCTGTCATACACCGACATGTCATAGACGGTTGTAACGCCGTTTGCTGTGGCGATGTCGAACTGCCAGTTGTCCTTGCGCATCTGGTCGAGCATCTTCCAGTCATTCGGGTCGGCGATGTCTCCGAGGCAGATCATGAAGCCTGATGCGATGCGGGATAGCCCGCCGTTTTCGACAAATGTCTGGTTTGCAAGTGTATAGCAGTCGCGAAGCAATCTTGCTGGGCAATGCTTGAACGCATCGAAGGATTCGACGACGTCCATGACGCCTGTCAAAAGAATCAGTTCGACGCCTGGCAGCGCGGCCTTCAGTTCGCCGAGCTGCGCGGAGATGTTGTAGACGGTGTCCTCATGCCCGTAGACGAGATGCAGGCTTGTCGCGACGGCCTCGACGATGAAGATGTCGACGCCGATGTCGGGCAGGTGGCGCGTGTCGAGCCCGAAGAGGAACTTCGATTCCAAAACGGATTTGGCGCAGCAGGAGTTGACCATCAGCTTGAGGCCGTGCTTGTGGAGCATTTTCGCGGCCTTGCCGAGGAAGGATTCCCAGCGGCGTGTTGCGAAGTCGCTGAGTTCAAAGCGGCAGTGGCGCCACATGTATTCGCTGCGTTTCAGCTCCTTTTCGAGGATGCCATTGCAGGGCGCGATGATTTCAGGGTCGAGGCCCTCCTGAGGGCATTCCTTGAAGAACGCGCGGAGGAAATTGTCTGTCATCAACGACCGCGCGACGGTTCCTGCGGGGGACTGCGCGTCTGGGGCGTGCCAACCGTCGAAACCGTAATCGAGCACAACTTGTTCC
>JAGCTA010000433.1 GCA_017963875.1 Victivallales bacterium
AAAAACTCGGATTGCAGAAAGGAGAAAAACTCGGATTGCAGAAAGGAGAAAAACTCGGATTGCAGAAAGGAGAAAAACTCGGATTGCAGAAAGGAGAAAAACTCGGATTGCAGAAAGGAGAAAAACTCGGACTCCAGAAGGGAATTGCCAAGGCATATCGGAGCATCATCCAAAATCTGCTGTCCTTGGGGAAAAGCGCAGAGGAAATCCAGTCTCTCCTTGCCATATCCCACGAGGAAGTCACGAGCATCATCGGAACCCTTAAAACTGAGGGCTGATAAAGCGAACAGCATCCCCTCCGCAAGAGGACTACGACATGATGCCCCTGACCATCGTCGCCCTGAACGACGACGTCCCCCCGAAGTCGGACAGAGGTCTTGGGAACAGATCGTCCTTCGTATCATCCAATTTGATGCGTCCGATTAAAGGAAGCGACTGCTTTACTGGATGAAATGACGGGCTGGATGAGGTCGATGTAGTCGGTCAGAATGCCATCGATACCGCAATCAATAAAGTGCATGGCATCGCGGGAATAATTGGCGAAATATACATTTGAATAGATGCCAAGTTCGCGACTGCATTCGCAATATTCAGGCGTGATGTCATACCATCTGGGCTGTGCAAGCCTACATCCAAAATCATGGAAATCATGAAGTTTCGCCATGGTTGTATTTGGAGTGTTTGGCGGACAGCGCTGGAGGACACACAATTCGATGTCCTTGTCGCATTCCCTGACAATTTTCGCGACATCGAAATCATCGACGGTGATGTATGCACGTTCGTACATATTGAAATCCTTGAAAACGCCGATGATATATGGCACGCCAGAATAATCCTGCTTGGTTATCTGGATGTTCATGAAGATTTTTCGCCCAAACTGCTCCAGCATATCGTCAAGACGTGTAATGGGGCAGTTCTCCACCATCGGTTCGGGCACGGTTCGCCCAGAACAGTCGAGAAAATACTGGAAATGACTGAAATTGAACTTCTTCAGTTCATCATACGTCATTTCGCGAATGATTCCCTGCACGTTGGCTGTTCTTTCAATGGAATCGTCATGATGGAGGACAGGCACGTTGTCCTTGGTCGTTCTGACATCCATTTCCACCATGTCGGCCCCTGCCTCAATGGCCCCCTGGACACCAGCAAGGCTGTTTTCTGGAAAGCGCCCAATGTAGGTGGCGTGGGCGGTCAGCACTGGCCGCCCCAATTGGGTAAACAGTTCGAAGAAATTGTTGCAGTCCTGCTGTTTCATGGTACTATTCTAAGACCTCACATTCCTTTCCATTCAGGCGTGATGCCGAAACGCCTTTTATGGGTACCAGGTGCCCAGCCAGCCTGAAGCGAATAAATGTCAATGAAATCATTTCCGCTGGTCATGACCGTATGCGCATCAAGGCGTTCCCAGCCCATTTTCTCATAGCCATCGGCATTGTTCGGGCACATCAGTCGGATTTTATATTCGATATGTTCAGGAATCGGCTTGACTCCGATGTTTGGCAAGTCACGCAGAGCAATTTCAGCCTCAGCCTCGATGTCTTTTTGGACATCTTTTGGATTGCGGTTGATGGTCGAATAACGCGCCAATGACTGTTTTGTGCAGACAGTATGGACATCTGGCAAGAAATCTACGGCCTCGCGGCAGGCCGCCTGGTCGCCCGTAACCATGATTGTCGGCACGCCAAAATAGGCCGCTTTATATGCGCAGACGCCAATTTCTCCGATCTGCTCGTTGTTGAACCAGATGTTGCAAATCTGATGACTGTTATAACTATGGTTCATATAACCATCAGTGACGCCAGACATCGCGTGGTATCCAATCATGACCATGGCATCATAACTTGCATCGACTAGCGTGCAAGGCGTGAGCAATCCGCCGTATGTAAAGAGTTTTGCAGGTGGAAGCAACTCCGTGATATCCAATGAATTGCTTCCGCCATGACCATCCCATACGACGATTTCGTCCGCTCCAGCCTTAAGCAGACCACGGACACATGCGTTGACTTCATCCATAAGCACTTTGCAGGCGACAGGAAGGTTGATGGTCTTGTTGCCGATGCCGTCTGAACGGCCATTGATGCCTGCGGGACCTTCCAAATCGGTGATAATCATGACTTTCATAACTTCAAGACTCCTGTGTCAGGCTTTTTTCGTTTCGCGGACAATATCAATGACATTGGCCCATTCTGCATCTGGATCGTCTGAAATCATCTTGATTTTCATTTCATACTGTTCCCAGAGTTTGTCATACTCGAACATCTCGTATGAATGTCCCCAAAAATAGAAGAACTTGCAACCTGCGGCCTTGGCGGCATTATACTTGTCAACAAACAACGAATCCATGTAATGACAATTGGAATGCAAAGCCATCGGGTGCTCGAATGCGCAGACGTCATCCACATTGAGCGTCGTACGGCCATACTCGAACCCCGCTTCGAGAAGCAAATCACAGGTTGTAGGCGTAAAAGTTCCATTGGGCCAAGCGAATCCGTGGCATTCCCTCTGGAAAACATCCTCAAGGTATTTCCGAGCATCCATGGCGCATTTGACAAACTGGTCATCTGGAATTTTCCCTGCGGATTCATGCTTCCAGCAATGTGAGGCGACTTCAAAGCCGTCATAGATTTCCTTGATTTCATCCAGGCCGACCTTGCCGCCAGCGTAACCACGGTAGGACCAGCCTGGTTCGCCAAGAGATTTCCAATGTGATGGAACGCGCTCGGGCTTCATCAGGCCTGGATTCAGGTTGAATGTCGCCTTGGCGTTGTACTTGCGAAGAAGTTCTGTGACACGAATGTCATTGACCACGCCATCATCCCAGCATTGCACGACTTTCATCATATGTTTCATTCCTTTCTAAGTTGCTTGCACTAAACTTATTAAATATAATCTTCGTGAGAATTACGCCTGCCCTTTCCTGCTCTTCTCGATATCCATTTTGCGAATGACGCCGCGCTGGATTTTCCCAGAAATGGATTTGGGAAGCGCATCAACGAATTCGATGATACGAGGGTACTTGTATGGTGCCGTACTGGTTTTGACGTGCGTCTGCAATTCCTTCACCAGTTCAGGCGTTGGTTCATATCCACGGTTTTTGACTATCACCACCGTCGCCTTGACGACTTGTCCGCGCACGGGGTCATCCGCGGCAGTGACCGCGCATTCGAGCACGGCTGGATGTTCCATCAGCGCTGACTCGACCTCAAACGGGCTGATGCGATAACCAGAGCACTTGATGACATCGTCGTTCCTACCAACAAACCAGATGTAACCGTCTTCATCTCTGTGCGCCATGTCGCCAGTCCAATAATCACCGTTCTTCCAATGGACGGCATTGGATTCAGGATTTTTGAAATATTCCCTAAACAGACCGACAGGGCGCATTTTCTCTGCATTTCTGATAACGATGACACCGTCCTCGCCGTCTTCCGCAACAGTGCCGTCCTCCTTGATGAGTTCGATATCAAAAATGGGCGAGAATTTGCCAGTGGAACCTGGCTTGATTGGAATCCATGGTTGGAAATTTGCAATGAGCACGGATGTCTCAGATTGGCCGAAGCCTTCCACTAGCGGCAATCCCGTCATCTTCAGCCATTGATTGTAAACCTCTGGATTCAATGGTTCTCCAGCAATTGAGCACTGTTTGATGTGGGAAAAGTCGTATTTCGTAAGGTCTTCCTTGATAAGGAAGCGGTAGATTGTCGGCGGGGCGCAGAAGGTGGTTAGTTGCAGTTTTTCGATGGCGTTGAGAAGATTGGCGGCCTTGAACTTCTCGTCGTCATAGGCGGCGATGACCGCACCGCAAATCCACTGTCCGTAGATTTTTCCCCAAGCGAATTTCGCCCAGCCAGAATCCGAAGCGGTCATGTGCCGAGTGCCGTCTTCGACATGCTGCCAGTATTTTGCGGTGACGATATGACCTATTGGCAATGTGAAATCATGAAGGACCATCTTCGGATGGCTTGATGTTCCTGATGTGAAGTAGATAAGCATCGTATCATGTTCCCCTGCATAGTCATCGCCCGTTGGCTTGACCCATTCCGTTGACTCGGCGGCTGTCCCCTTGCGGAAATCCAGCCAGCCGTCTGGAGTCGAATTACCGACAGAGACGCGTAACTTGACAGTCGGGCTGTCGGGCATGGCATCATTGACATGCGTGACTATCGTCGGATCATCGATGGCGACAATCATCTTGACGGATGCGGCATTCGCACGATAGGAGATGTCGTTTTTAGTCAAAAGGAATGTCGCGGGGATGACAATGGCGCCAATTTTATGGAGAGCGATCATGCAGACCCAAACCTCCACGCGTTGTTTGAGAATGAGCATGACGACATCGCCCTTGCGGATGCCCTGCCTCTTGAAGAAATTGGCCGCCTGATTGGACATGCGTTTCATGTCACCAAAGGAAAAGACATGGACCTCTGGCGACTCGTCGTTCATCCAAGCGAGTGCGGGCTTGTCATCCTGCTCTTCCGCCCATGCGTCAACGACATCGTATGCGAAATTAAACCCTTGGGGAACAATCGCAGTATAGTTCTTCTTGAAATCTTCGTATGAATCAAAATCCTGTCTTGGAAGAAATTTTTCGAGCATTTTAAAGTACCTCAGTAAACACGCCAGTCATTTTTGTGATTGAATGGCAATAGGAAAGGTTTATCGCGTTGTATCTCAAATGGTTGTTCATCCTTGCAGGATGATGGTGAGGAACTTCGCATGGCCGCCGATAGCGCGCTGTCCATGCGGGATTCGCGGATCGAAATAGAAGGAATCGCCTGTATTGAGCACAAACTCGCGTTTCCCGAGCCGTACAGCGATGGTTCCTTCTGTGACGTAGTTGAATTCCTGTCCTCCATGTGTAACCAATTCCGCCTCCTTGCCATCGTCATGCGGATCAAGTTCGACGAGCATCGGCTCCATGATTCTTTTTTTGAAATTGTACGCGAGCGATTGGAATTTGTATCCTGGGTACCTGGCTACGTCTACCCCTTGCCCTGCACGGACAAGGGTATAGTCTCCCATGCGCGGAT
>JAGCTA010000434.1 GCA_017963875.1 Victivallales bacterium
AATGGTTGCTTACGGCTGAAGTTCGACAATGCTGATGTCATCCCAAAAGCATTCGCCGTCTTTCTTGGCGATTTGGAAATAGAAATTGAGCGCATGGAGTTCAGGAGGAGTTGTGAATTCCAAGGTGTATTCCGTCCACTCATTGCGACCTGGGATGATGTTTCGCCAGAAATAGCCCACTTTGTCACGGACGCGCATGGTGTCATTCTGTGAATCAATGCATCTCACGCCGAATTTCGCCCGTCCATCATTCAAGGTGTTTCTATTCCAGACTGTGACGCGATAGCGTGTTTCAGGTTTGGCCTTGATGAATGGATGATGCATGATGACATCCCACGTGCTGCCATTTGACGCCTGTGACGCACAGTATTTGCCACCGTGTGGATTCTCTTCACATGCGACTGCGGTTTTAGTCCAATGCGCTAGATTTCCCTCTACGTCTTTTGTCTCAAAATCGCAATTGGCGATACCTGTAAGTGGAATGGCTGTTTCGGCAAGCAAAGCCAAATCAATGAGGAGGATAGCCAATGGAAGCAGTCTCTGTGTCATGGTAGTCCCTTTTTGTTTTTGAAAGAATTATTTAATGGAAGTGGAGCCTACGAAGCAGCGTTTCCAAATGCCGCCATCACCAGCGTCATCAGTGACTTTTACCGTGAGGACTTGTTTGTCGTGCGACCAATCAATCAAATTGGTGATCTCCATTTCAAATGGAATCTCCCAATCGCTTGGATTGACAAATGGATGGCTGCCGACGTTTTTCCCGTTCAACCAGACATCTGCGGCTTCGTCCACCGCTCCGAAATGGACAAAGACCTTTCGTTTGTCTTTCCAGCCAACGGGAAGTTCAAATTCGCAGGCATACCAGGCAACACCATTGTAGTTTTTGCATTTTTCACGTATTTCTGCCGATGGATGCTCGTATTTGTGGGCTGGCGATTTCCATGGACTATCGGTTGGCATTAGGCCATCCCATTTTGAAAAATCAGTCGCCTCCTGAAGTTTTTTAGATTCGCCAGTTCTTTCAGGATCCAGTTTGAAATGCCAGAAAAGCGGCAGAGTAATCAGCGGCTTTTCAAAGTGACTCAAGTCTTCGGCTTGGATATTGCAGAAATCTCCCAGGTCACGTTCATATTGCATGACGATTGGCATATTGTGAATTCGCCTGAATTCACGAATCTGCTGGACAATTTCGGGGGAATGCGTTGCAATGGCTTTGCGCATGAGGCTTGCATGCGTGTTGAATACCCTCAGGTCTTCCAGCCTTTTCCTTTGCACATCAGTCAAGGTCGTGAGTGACAGAGCATCGTTCAAGTAGCCGCAGGCGGTTGAAAAGTCAATATCCGAATAGAATAAATCAACTTCTTTCGCAAACTGCTTCGAAAAGATAAATCCGTTTTGGATTGTTGCCAGTTCAGGTAATTTGACGGCTATTTTTGTGTCCCAGATATATTCCCAGTAATGAATGTATTTCAGAAGGTACATCGCGGCATCGCCTGCGTATGCTTGGACGAATTCTCTTTCCCAGTGTTCAAATGAGACATTTGGGTTGTTCATGGCATGCATGAGAATGTAGTCGCTGTAGTAGCGGAAGAAATCGAATTTATCTCCAGGCGCGTCGTAGTCGAAGTTCGTCGCTCCATTGAAGTACATCAACTGGAAAACATTGAAAAAATGGCGTGCATTGCCTATTGGATATCCCATAGGAGTATAGTTCCAATGCCTGTTCGGACGGAATTTGAACTCCTTCATTCCACTTTTTCTCCAGCCGACAATATGTTTTTCAAGTGATTTTATTGAGAAATCTGTGGGAATGATTCCAAGGACGATGGATGGGTCCATGCTGATGTTTACGGAAGGCTCCTGCGTGGCTTCATACGCATACATGGTGACTTTAACATTTGGATTGAATTTGCGTGCCTCTTTGAGAACCTCGTTTGCGAGATGGATGTATCTGTCCGCTCCCATGAATTCATCCAACTCCTGTTTTTTATGGGGATCAAGTGCAAGGCATTTGTCGCAATGGCAGGCATTCCGTGCAGGGGAGTCATTCTCGCAGATATTGATGTAGGGCGATTTCTTGTCCCAGTTTTCAACAATCTGCTTGGCAACCGCTGGATTGCTTGGGCAAAGGGAGATGATGGAGGCGTAATGATCCAACGTGGACGCAGTGAGTTTTGATTCATTGACGTTTTGCGGGATGACAGGGGCTCTTTTTCCATTGACCATGGCAAAGTATTCGGGATGCTCCTTGCCATATTTTTTCCACCAGTCTGTGAAGGCATGTCCAAAGGGAGGTATATTGTGGTAACCCAAGCGCTGTCTTTCAAACCAGAGGCGTGCCACCTCGGAAACGGTTTTGCCATTTCCAGGACGGATTTCCCTGCATTCAAGTTCAGGGTGCCAGGCGCCTTCTGAATTGTATATCAGAATGTGTGACATCTTTTGAGGGATGACGATATCATGGCTTGTCGGCCAGCGGACACCGAGTTCGTCCTCCAGGAAGGCGTAGACCGCGTGGCTCGGGCCGAATCTGCCTTCGCCGTAGAAGACGGCTTCCAGCGGACCGAAATGCCAGCGCGCTTCTTCTGGC
>JAGCTA010000058.1 GCA_017963875.1 Victivallales bacterium
CCATGCCATAGTTGAAATGCCCTTGTGCCAAAATCCCATCCCAGCCATTGCCGAGGCGAAATCTCACCTCCGTCTTCTTTTCTGGATGAAGTTTATTGTTCAGCACGACCATTATCGCGCTTTTGTCACTGGGCGTCGCGCCGACACCACATGATTTGGCAAAAACGTCAATGATTTCGTCAATCGTCCGTTCTTTGTGATAGCCCGTGATAAAATGAAAACGAAATCCGTATTTCCTCTTTAGAAATACAGCATATTTCTGCATTTCCTTCAAGTCATTATCCGTAAGCATCTTGCCGACGTCATCGAATTTAATCTTCCTCTGCGCGTCTGGATCATTCGACAATTTCAAAGGCGACTGAGATGCTGTTTCAGTCGATGGAGCAGTCGCTGTTGCCTCCGTCCCCTTCTGCGCCCACGCCGACACTAGGGACAATACGACTAACAGCGCTGTCAATACCCTATTCAGGCACATTGGGTTATATCGAAAATTGGCAAGCATTTTATCACTGTGTAAAAGAGATGTTTTAACCTTTCATGAAGACCAAGGAGTTCTAGAAATTCACAAGTTACTTCTTGTTTTTGACAATGATGACACCGATATTCCCTTTGAAGGAGGGGTGGAAGAGATGCTGGCTTATGCTTTTTGTCAACATGCCATGCCATGAGAAATGGAGATGGCCAGCAAGAACCGCTTTGACAGGGCTTGCCTCTGCACAGACCATGTCAAGTAATTCCTTTGTTTGTGCATTGGGCTTGTAGTAGGTATCAGTCCCCCACGTCAAGTTTCTGCGTTTGGTGTCTCGCCCCATGCATATATTGGCTAGCGACTGATCTACGAGCGAGTTAATGGGCACATGCGTAACAAATATGATGGGTTTGCGTTTGGCGTAGGCTTCCTTGAAACGATTGAGCCCTTCCTCCGAAACGTTGCTGGTCGAAGTGTTGAAACTGACAATCATCAAGTCGTCGAACTCCATGACTTGCACTGGTTCATATCCGTCGATGGATTTCTCCAATTCGTTGGATGCCTCTGTGTTTTGAGAGGCAAGCCACCAAGGTCTGACATCATGGTCGGCACGAGCATACATGTAAGGAATGGTCAGTTTTTGCATGCCATCCTTCAGGACACGAATGCACGCAAGCGAACCGAAGTCACAGATGTCACCGCCGAAAAGAACGGCGTCCGCGCCCGATTTGTTGAGGCAGTCAATGAGTGGCAACCAGTTTTCAAGCGAGGTTTTGCCGTTGTTTGGATTGAGGAAATGACCGATTCTATTCTTCACCACATTGACGCTTTTCTCCTCCACTTCGGACAAGTCTTCTGCAATGATATGATAGTCCGCAATCCAAAGGAATGCATAGTTCTTTTTCAGACCTTCGACTTCGATTTCAACCGTCTCAAAGGTAAGCCCAAGTTTTGTGGCAGTCCCCTCATCGATTTTCAGGGCAGTTTTTGCCAATGGAATCGGCTGCTGTTGTGCTTTTTCTTCTGCCACCAAGAGCATGGAAAAAAGAAAGCAGACAAGAAGAAGTGCCAGCCCGAAAAGATTGAAATGCGCTTTATCGTGAACTAAAGGAAGTTTTTGAGAGTTCATTTTTTCTCCCATACAAAAAGTCATAAATATGATGATTGAACTAAAGAATAAAAATAAGAGGGTGCAACCTACCCATGTGTGTTCTACTTTTCAATCAACCGAATTGACTGAACATTGTTGCCAGAGGAGGCATGTCGCTCTATCGTCACCTGACCGTCGGTGACTCGCATCACATTGTAGGACGGACCTGGTGTAAACAACCTGCATTCGCCAAATGAATCAATGAAATCAGCCATTTCATCGTCATGGTTCTTTTTCGCCTTGTCCATTGCGGTCTTCAATGCCGCCGTGTAGTCTTTCTCCTTGAAATCAACGGTGTCCTTCCAATCCACAGGCATGGAGAAACTGGTGAACTGCGTGATTGTCCCCGCCTTGGAACGGTATGTGGTGAGCGTCGTGTTGTGAATGTGCGCCGCAAGCACAATGGCCTTGCGCGCGGCAAGCAAATCAAGCAGACGGCGACGAAGCGGCGTCTTGCGCTCGAACACGATCCAGAAAGAACCGCCCTGCGAGGCTGGAATGACAGGAAGATGCGTCAAAAAGAAAACATGACGGGCATCACCGTGCTTTGCAAGAGTCGTCTCGACAAATCGAAGGTCCTCCTCACCTGCGCCTATGGAATCAAAGAAAATATACAGATCAGGTCCCTGTTTCAAGGCGAAATCGGCGCGTCCTGCCACGGGGCATTTCTCGCGGAACTGCTTTTCAAGGTATGGTAGCATCACTGCATCGTATGCACCCTTTGCGCCTTCGCCACGGATATCGTGATTGCCTTTAACGGCGAATAACTGCCATTCCGTATTCTTTTCAGGTCTCGCAAACGCCAGTTTTCCAAGAACGGTGGCAAATGCCTTCTTCTGAAGTTCGGCAGAGCCGCAGTCCCCCTGACTGATGTCACCAAGTTGCACTCCGAACGCCATCCCCGCCGAAATCTTGCCTGCGTCCTTCAGCATATTCGGAATAGCCGCCCTCTCCTCTGGCTCCCATTTTGCCAAATTCCTTTTCAACTCTTTCTTCTGGTACTCCTTGAGCCCATCAAGATTATTGCGGAACTCCATGGAATCGAAATGCACATCTCCAAACACAAGAACACTGTATGACGTTTCATTCGTTTTTTCCGCATCCGCGAAACACGAGCACGCCACCAGGACAACCGCCAACAAAACCGACACAAATCTCTTCATCGTTTTTTCCTCTACTTCACTCTTGATGATTAAAACGGCTAAAATCAAACATAAATCAGGAAAAAGATTTTTCAACTCAAGGGATTGGATTACCCCAAGACTCCATACTCACGGCCTTTCGCCTCACACAAAACAATCATTGAAAATAGAGTTGTTGCGAAAGCGAAAAACTATGTTATATTGAGTATCACTCAGTTAATTTCTACATTAAGGACACGACAAATGGACGAGAATATCAAGACTATACCATACGGGATATCCGACTTCTCGAACATGCGTGAACTCAACGGCTACTACGTTGACAACACGTGGGGCATTCCGTTGCTCGAACAGTTGCCGTACCAGATGTTCCTGCGTCCGAGAAGATTTGGTAAAACCCTGCTGTTGAGTATCTTGCATTATTATTATGACATCAATGCCACATCGCGGTTCGATGAACTCTTCTGCAACACATGGATTCACGAGCACCCCACGCCGTTTAAAGGCAAGTATCTCGTTCTTCATTTTGACTTCTCCAAGGTCAAGGGCAACACGCTTGAGGAGTTCCAGCAAAGTTTCGAGAGCACCTGCAAAACCACCCTGGATTTGTTCCTTTGTGCCTATTTGAGCATTATCCCGCAGAGAATACAGGATGAAATTGCAAAAAAGAAAACCTTCTCTGAAGCATTTGACGTTCTGGCCACTGGGCTGGGAATAGCCACGGACAAGAAAATCTACATCCTCATTGATGAATACGACAATTTTACAAATCGCCTTCTGGCGCAGGAAGGCGAGGAGGCATACCGCAAACTTTGCCATGGCAACGGTTTCTTCAAAAGTTTCTTCGCATTGCTCAAGGCAGAAAACAAGGTAATCCAGCGCATTTTCCTTACAGGCATCTCTCCGATGACGCTTGACGACGTGACCAGCGGCTTCAACATCGCAGAAAACATCTCGCAACGCTCGAATCTGGCCACTCTTTGCGGATTCACCCACATTGACATCTGCAAGATTCTGAATTATTACACGGATATGGGACGCTTCACGCTTGACCAGGAACAAGCGTTCCAACGCGTGACCGACTGGTACGACCACTATAGGTTTTCGCTGAATAACACAAAACAAGTCTGCAACCCAGTGATGCTCATGGGTTTTCTTGAACGTTGCATGGCAGAAGAAGATTTCCCTCGAAACATGATCGACGAGAACCTTCGAACAGACTACCACAAATTGCAGCATCTGGTCACCACCAACGGAAAACTCAACGGGAAGTTCCATGCGTTGGAAAACCTTGTCGCGGATGGTAGCGTCGCCACTGACTTCGTGGAGTCCTTCCAGGTAGAGACGCTTACCAAACCAGAGAATTTCATCTCGCTGTTGTATTATTACGGCATGGTGACTTTCGAAAAGATTGATTTTGAGGGTGTTCGGTTTAAAATCCCAAATCAGTTGATGCAACAGTTCATAGCGGATTTCCTGATAAAGGGTTACGTGAACTGCTGCAAAGTGAATCCCCAAACAACGGAAATCGCCCAAAGCCTAGGAGCAATGGCACGAAAAGGCAACTGGCGACCTGTTATCGACCTCGCTTCGCAAGTGTTAAAAGACACTCTTTGCGCACGGGATTTGATGGACGGTGAAAAGGCAGTCCAGGCGGCGTTCGCTTCACTGCTCAGCGCGGGCAGCGCGTTCTTTGTCCATACCGAGCATTCTGCTGGATTTGGCTTTGCAGACCTCACGCTGGCACCTCGCCTCCGAGACTTTCTAGACATCGCCTACGCAGCCATCATCGAGGTCAAATACATCAAAAAGACAGTGGCCGTGGCTGACACCGCAAAGACGATGCTTCTTTCCGAAGCCAAGGCTCAGTTGGAAAAGTATGCGACGGACCACAATCTTGCTGACGAATGGCATCTGAAGCCGAACGGCACCGTCACGCTCATCCGCCTGGCAGTCGTCTTCCACGGCGAAGAACTGCTCTTTGCAGAGGAAATCTGAGTAAAGCCTCCTATCCGCCCATTGTAAGTATAACAGAGGACTAATCACCATGCATCTCCCAGAACTCACGTTGGATTTCGACAAAGTCATCGGCAAAATCAAACCGCTGAACGGCGGCAACCTCGCGCCGCCGCTCAACAACACAAACCTCATGGACATTTCACAGCCGTTCAAGGAACTTCGGATGCCCTACACACGCCTTCACGACGCGCCGCTCGAAAACTCAGGCTGGCGAATCGTCGATTTCAATATGATTTTCCCGTTCATGCATCTGGACGCAGACGACCCGCGCAATTACTTCTTCGAGCAGACTGACGAATACATCAGCCATTGTCTTGAACTAGGCACGCAGATTGTCTATCGCCTCGGTCCGAGCATCGAGCACCACTATCCGAGATACAATACGCGTGCCGTGCCAGAGGAACAATGGGACAAGTGGGCACACGTCGCCGTCAACATCATCCGCCACTACAACGAAGGCTGGGGCAATGGCTTCCACTTCGGCATCAAGTATTGGGAAATCTGGAACGAGCCAGAAGGCCTCTGGCGTCCAAGCCTCGAAGAAATGAGACAACGGGCGGGGCTACCCCCTAATGCGCCCATAACGCCGAAAATCGAATACGAGCAGGTTATGGACACGTTCGACCGTTTCTACTGCCACATCGCCCCGATCATCAAAAACGCCTGCCCCGACATCAAAATCGGCGGTCCCGCGCACATACATATTGACGCCAACGGTCCGTCGGCCGACTTCCTCAAATGCTGTGCCGAACACCATGCGCCACTGGATTTCTACTCGTGGCACTGCTACACAGATAATATCGAATTCATGCGCGAACAGGTCTTCTACGCTCGCGAAGTCGTTGATTCATACGGCTACACAAATGCCGAACTGCACTTGAACGAATGGCATTACGTCCCTGGTTCCTGGAGCAGAGTCAAGCCAGAGAAAAAACACTTCATGTATGAATATAAGATGAAGAACCTCGATGCTGCCGCATTCAACACCGCCGTCCTCAACGTCTGGCAGGACACGCCGCTGGACTACGCCTGCTACTACACCGCGACGTGCACTGCATTCGGACTGTTCTCGCGCCACGGCGTCCCGACAAAGACCTACTATGCGATGAAGGCATGTGGCATGATGGCCGACTATGCTGAGCGCATCGAAGTCACCGCAAATGACCGCGACCTCTATCCACTGGCAGGACGAAACGTGAATGGCGACTGCGCCCTGCTCTGTTCCGTCTTCCATGTCCGTGGCAATTCCGTCTATCTGAAAACGACACGCCCCGCCGCAAAGGTCACGCTACTCAACGTCAACGAAGACCAGGACCTTGAGTCCACTGAGGCGAAGTTCCTCCCTGACGGCCGCATCGAACTGCCAATCGCCACAAAGCCGTCCGTCTTCCTCGCCATCGTAACTCCTGCGAATTAACCAAATTTGCATCATGCATCTTCCAGAACTTACACTTGATTTTGACAAAGCCATCGGCAAAATCAAACCACTGAACGGAGGAAACCTCGCGCCGCCGCTGGCCTACTCGAACCTCATGGACATCTCGCAGCCGTTCAAGGAGTTGCGGATGCCCTACACGCGCCTCCATGACGCTCCATTGGACAATCCTGGCTGGCGAATCGTCGATTTCAACATGATCTTCCCGTTCATGCAGTTGGACGCGGACGACCCACAGAACTACTTCTTCAAGCAGACAGACGAATACATCAGCCATTGTCTTGAACTAGGCACGAAAGTCATCTACCGCCTTGGGCCAAGCGTCGAACACCATCGTCCTCGTTATGACATGCGGGCAGTCCTTGAAAGACAGTGGGACAAGTGGGCACGGGTTGCCGTCAACATCATCCGACACTACAACGAGGGATGGGGCAATGGCTTCCATTTCAACATCAAGTATTGGGAAATCTGGGCGGAGCCAGAGGCGATGTGGGACATGACCTTGGATGAGGTCAGGCGAATCGCAGGCTTGCCGCCCAATGCGCCTGTACCGCCAAAATTAGAATTAGACTGCGTCCTTGGGAATTTCAACCAATTCTACTGCCACGTCGCCCAAATCATCAAGAACTCCTGCCCAAACATCAAAATCGGCGGTCCCGCCCATGTCCGAATCGATGCAAACGGCGCTTCGGGCGGTTTTCTCAAATGCTGTTCCGAGCACCACGCGCCGTTGGACTTCTACTCGTGGCACTGCTACACCGACAACATCGAATTCATGCGGGACCAGATTCCATACGCGCGTGCTCTCGTCGATTCCTACGGCTATACAAAGACGGAACTGCACTTGAACGAATGGCACTACGTCCCTGGTTCCTGGAGCAGAGTCAAGCCAGAAAAGAAACACTTCATGTATGAATACAAGATGAAGCACCTGGACGCGGCCGCTTTCAACACCGCCGTTCTCAACGTCTGGCAGGACACGCCGCTGGACGTTGCCTGCTACTACACAGCGACATGCATGTCATTCGGTCTTTTCTCTGCCCACGGCGTTCCAACGAAGTCCTACTATGCGATGAAAGCATTCGGCATGATGGCCGACTACGCTGAGCGCATCGAAGTCACAGCAAATGACCGCGACCTCTATCCGCTGGCAGGCCGTAACGCGAACGGCGACTGCGCCCTGCTCTGCTCCGTCTTCCACGTCCGCGGCAATTCCGTCTATCTAAAGACGACACGCCCCTCCGCGAAGGTCACGCTACTCAACATTAACGAAGACCAAGACCTTGAGTCCACTGAGACGAAATTCCTCCCCGACGGTCGCATTGAACTGCCAATAGCCACCAAACCATCCGTATTCCTTGCCATCATCACGCCTGGTAATTGAATAAATGCACCTTTTCATCTTTACTTTTGTCATTTAAAGAGGATATTATAGGTGAACTGTTTTGCTTAAGCCAAAGGCGCACGATAAATCATCGCGTCCACCCACACAAAGGAAAAAACAATGATTCTCTCGCATTTCTATTCATGGAGTAAAGCCAACGACTTGTTAATTCCGAATGTCATGGCGGAATTCCGCGACAATGGCGTAAAGCACATGGTTTTCGGCGATTATTGGGCCGAGCGAATGCTGAATGAAAGGCGATTCTTCAATACCATCAAACAGCATGCACACCAGATGGGCATCACCTTGTTCGAGATGCACGCTCCATTCAGTGCGGCATTCGACTTGAGTTGCATGGAAAAGGGACGCATTCCGCAACTGATTGAGGAGCATTCAATGCTTCTACAATACGCGGCTGAACTCGGTAGCAAGACCTACACCATCCATATTGGCTCATACGAGGCCGTCCAGATCGGCACGCCGCTGGATGTCATCAGAGAACGTGTCACCGCCGCACTGGAAAAACTGCTTCCCGTTGCAGAGAAGACTGACATGATCATCGCCGTCGAAAACGGCATGTCCCCCGCCGACACACCCGATGATGCAGTCGCATACGTACATCATTTCAACAGCAAACACATCGGCAACTGCTTCGACGTCGGCCATGCGAATGTCATGAACGCACGCGACACCAAGCGCCAGGAATTCTTCAGCGATTACCTCAGGGGTGCCTGGGGTGGCACCGTCCGCCAATACGACGACTGTCTGAGCATCATGGCTCCGACCATCGTCACCTGCCACCTCCACGACAACAACAGTTATTCTGACCAGCACAACAAAATCGGCTCAGGCACTATCGACTGGCCGACGCTAATGCACCGCCTCGCGACCGAATGCCCGCGTCTGCAATCGCTCCAGAACGAAACATCCTCCACAGGACGCTATTCCGTCAAGGAAAATGTCACCGCCGCACTTAATGTCATGAAATATTTTAAATAGGCTCTTTTCCCCAAAGAGGGGCTTAACTCCACGTGGCAAAGAGAACGTGAAAAGACCCCGAAGGGGTCAAATATCAGTAACCACAGGTTGAGCGAAGCGAAACCTGGGAATGCGCCACCCAAAGAAGTCCGACCTCGTCGAGATCGAACCTACCCTCTTGAGAGAATAAAGCGTTTAAATAAAACAATCAATAATCGCCCCCTGCCAATAAATACCACTAACAGAACACCATAAAAACAAAGACCACTGAACATGCCTATCACCGAGATTCTTGAGAAAAACGCATCGCAATAC
>JAGCTA010000435.1 GCA_017963875.1 Victivallales bacterium
CCGTGCTTCTCAGCAAAAGGGAAAACAGGCAACACACGGCCAAATGACAACGAAATGACAGGTCGTTCTGGGGCGGGCCGTGAAGGCCAGGCCAACGGCGAACTCGTGGAAAACCATGTCAAAGGATACGAGGGACGCAAGACACATGCACGAAAGACAAATGACAAGTTCCAGAAGGGACAGGTCACGGAAGACAAGGACTCCACCATGGACGCACGCGCCACTGGCGGCGGTAAACTCGGCGGAGACTCCGAATCTATCGGCATGTTCGGCAATGCGCCTCGCAGGGACACCCACAGAGGGGCGCACGGCACGACGCCACGGCAACTCCGTCAGGAAACAGATGTCATTTTTGCAAAGGCGCGTCTGCTTTATCTTAATTCAGGAAGTATTGGTGAGGCGGCTCATCATCTTTCTGGTGTCGCCGACCTGAAATCATTCGATTCTGTCAGAAAGAAAGTCATCAGGCGGCTGAGTGATTCCGTGTTTGAGATGCAGGAAGGCGCGGTGTTGCCCATGCCTGTTGATCCTGTTGTCAAGCATAATGCCAATACATCAGGGCAAAGACAAGGGGAAATCGTCTCCGACGAATATAAATCTCAACTCAACAATTATTTTAAGAGTCTTAACCAATGATACTGCCCGTTCCATCAGAAAAGGCATTGACGGCAGATATCCTGGCGATTGACTTTGAAACCACGGGTGCCGCCAAAGGCAATGAGAACCTGCCATGGCAACTCGGTGCCATTCGCATCAACAACGGCATCATCGAGCCAGATGCCTCCTTTTCACTATTTCTTCACGTTCCTCTGAACCATCAGTTCAATCCATACGCTCCTGGTCGATGGGCTTCCATCAGGGACAACTTGGCGGCAGCCCCTGAGTTCATCTCACTTTGGCCGCAACTGGCCCCATGGCTGACTGGACGCGCCCTGCTCGCCCATCACGCTCCAACGGAACGGTCCATTCTCCAAAAGTTTTTCCCGTTGCATCCATTCGGGCCATGGCTCGATACACTTGCCATGGCAAAGGCCGCCTATCCAAAACTCAACAGCCACAAACTGGAAGATATCATTCCAGAACTTCATCTCACTTCACAAGTCGAATCACTTGCACCAGAGTTGAAACCACATGACGCTTTTTATGATTCATGCGCCTGCGCCGTTCTTTTCAGACATATCCTCTCGCTTCCAGGCTGGTCAGAGGCAACAATTGAACAGTTAGCCGCGCTATGATATCATGATAAGGATTCAGACCTCGGAGGTCGAACCTTCCCTCATGGAGAATAGAGCCAATAGTAAATAAAGAAAACCAAAGGTGGAAAAATGCTTCTCATTAAAAACGGAAATGTCCATGATGCGATTAGTCCAAAGGCAGAATGCCGTGATATTCTTGTGCAGGATGGAAAGATAGTCCAGATCGCACCAGGCTTGGCGATTCCAGACCAAGCCGAAGTCCTTGATGCGACTGGCTGTGATATTTATCCAGGGCTTGTTGACGCTCATTCACATGTTGGCCTGGATGGCTTTGCGACACGTTATGCGGGACACGACTACAATGAACTGAATGACGCCGTCACGCCGCAAATGCGTGCCATAGACGGAATCAATCCTTTCGATCCATGCATGCAAATTGCAGCGGCGGCTGGCGTGACCTGCGTCGCCACTGGGCCAGGAAGTTCCAATGTGCTGGGTGGGACTTTTGCGGCCATAAAATTGATTGGACGACGCATTGACGACATGGTTGTGAAAAATCCCGTCGCCATGAAATGCGCATTTGGTGAAAATCCGAAAAACTGCTACAAGACCAAGAGCATTACCTCCCGTATGACGACGGCTTCGTTGCTCAGGGAATCCCTTGCAAAGGCCTTCGAGTATGAAAGAAAACTCACAGCCGCTGGAGACGATACGGAAAAGAGGCCTGGCTGGGATGCAAAGATGGAGGCGATGTTGCCTGTCATCAGACGCGAGATTCCCCTCAAGGCGCACGCGCACCGCGCCGACGACATGTGCACGGCCATACGCATTGCAAAGGAATTCAACGTGAGGCTCACACTGGAACATTGCACGGAAGGTGCGCTCATTGCAGATATTTTGGCGGCAGAGAAGATTCCACTCGCCGTTGGGCCGTCGATGTCATCAGTATCAAAGGCCGAACTCATGCAGAAAGATTTTTCAACGCCAGGTATCCTGCAACGAGCAGGTTGCCAGGTATCGATCATCACCGACCACTCTGTCACGGACGAGCGTTACCTGCCTCTGATGGCAGGCTTTGCCGTCAAACAGGGCATGGAACCATTCGCGGCCTTGCAGGCCATCACCATCAATCCAGCCAGACATTTAGGTATTGAAGACAGAGTCGGCTCTCTTGAAGTCGGCAAAGATGCTGACATCGTTGTCGCAGAAGGCGACATTATGCAGAGCAGCACGGTCGTGCGCGCTGTTTACATCAACGGCGTCAAAGTCCGCCATCAACCCACCCAATTCGACATTCCTGGATTGCCCTGTGCCTGACAACGCGCTACCATTATACTTCTTGACCTCGAATAAGCCGTAAATGGAATGCGTTTAGGACTGTTGCAAAAACACAACACCGTAAGTTGCGACGGCCTCTCGCCGTCGAACCAGAGGCATATTTCATGCTCCGGCGACGGTTCTCACGATGATGACGTCTGTAGTTTTGCAACAGCCCAATCGCTCTAAAAGGATTGCCCACAGCAAAGGAGGCTTATTCTCCAAACTCGATAGTCTCTTTTATGACTGTCAACATGCGCCCAACAACCATTTCCTCTGGAAATGCGCAAATTAAAAGGTAATTATATACTTGGGTTTTCTAGAGGTTCTAGAAGTTCTAGAGGTCGTCTGCCAGACCAATACTGCGAGGGAACTCAAGTATATAATTTCCAATTAAAAGCAATTGCTTGCAGCAATCTATCTTTTTGGATTAAAACCTTTATCATAATAATTAGTCAAAACTAATTGAAATATACTGAACAGACATTATAGTATATCTTGAAAATGGACCTAGAATCATGAGTAGCCCATTGAAAAGAGACTCGGGGATGTGGCTATCGCCTTGCCTTTTCGTGGTTACTCATGCATCAGACTTTGTCTGAAGAAGCGAACATTTCACGATTCCAGCCAGTCCAGTCTCTTTTGAGCAATAAACATATTACAAGGAAATCACCTGCAAAACACAATTAGCATAAACTAATAAATTTTAATTAAACATGAACACTATCTTTCAGATTATGCAGAGGTGAAACGAAGGAAGTCTCAAAACACAGTCGCATCATGACGATATCCGTCATCCTGACTCTATGTGTTACAACCTTGCTCTTCGGTGATCTGCGACGATGTAGGAGGTGAAGTTCCTCCCTGTCAAATGGAAAAAGCACAATGGAACGTAAATATACATTGAAAGGGCTTGACTGCCCGAATTGTGCAGCGAAGATTGAGAAAGGTGTTATATCACTGTCAGAAGTCGAACATGCCGTGGTCGATTTGCAGAGACAGTCATTGACCGTGGTATCGGAAGCGTCTAGGGAAATTCTGCTGGGCAAGATCAAGGAAGTCGTCCTGCGTTATGAGCCCGATGTGGAAGTAGCGGAGAGGCCAGTGTCAATAAGACAGCCCCATGGGAAGCACACGGAAGACGAAGAGCGCAGGGACACAATCTGGCTAGTAAAGCGATTGTTTTTGGGCGCAGTCATGTATGGCATCGGACTGGTGTTGATGATGTCAAAATGCATCTCACCGACTGTCGAGATGGCCCTTTTCGTTTTGTCATATTCCATTTTGGGATTCGACGTTCTATGGCATGCTCTTCGGAATCTCAGCAGGGGACGCGTCTTCGACGAGCATTTTCTGATGAGCGTCTCGACAATTGTGGCCTTGCTTATTGGGGAAGCACCCGAAGCAGTGGCTGTCATGCTGTTCTACCAACTCGGAGAACTATTCCAGTCAATGGCAGTCAGACGTTCGAGAAAATCGATTTCTGAATTGATGGACATGCGTCCAGATGTCGCCACTGTAGAGCGGAATGGTGAACTGGCCGTTGTATCTCCCGAAGATGTCGGCATAGGAGAGACGATTGTGGTGAAGCCAGGAGAGAAAATTCCTATGGATGGAGTAGTCGTCAAAGGGACATCCATGCTTGATATGCGTGCTCTGACTGGCGAATCGATCCCGAAAATGGTCAAGCCTGGCGACGAAGCATTGTCAGGAAGCATCAATCAGAATGGTGTTATGAAAATCGAGACGACGAAGTTATTTGCTGAATCTACTGCCTCACGAATTCTTGACTTGGTGGAAAATGCTTCTGCCAACAAATCGAAAACAGAGAATTTCATAACTTCTTTCGCAAGTATATACACGCCTGTGGTATTTGTAATGGCGGCGATTCTGGCATTGCTCCCGCCTCTCATTTGTGGAGGGGAATGGACCGAATGGCTGCACAGGGGATGCGTCTTCCTTGTCGTTTCCTGCCCGTGCGCCTTGGTTATTTCAATTCCTCTGACATACATTGGCGGATTGGGCGCGGCCTCCAGACGAGGCATACTTGTAAAAGGAGGCAATTTTCTTGAAACCTTGACTAATATCGGCATCGTCGTATTTGACAAGACGGGGACGTTAACCAAAGGTGTTTTCAACGTCATTGACATCCTACCTGAAATCGGTTATTCAAAAGAGGACGTTTTGGAATATGCAGCCAAGGCGGAGTATCTTTCCAATCACCCGATAGCCAAATCGATTCTTCAAGCATACAAGGGCAACATTGAACCGTCAGCAATATTGGACCGCAAGGAATTTGAGGGACAAGGTATACGGCTACGGACGGACGACATGACAGTGCTTGTTGGCAATGAAAAACTGATGGAGAAGGAGAGGATTGCATTCACTCCCTCCAAATGCATGGGGACAAAAGTCTATGTGGCAGTAGACGGACGATTTGCTGGCAGCATCGTCATCTCTGATGAAATCAAGGAAGACAGCAGGAGAACAATCAAAAAACTGAAACAACATCGTATGGACAAAATCGCCATGCTGACTGGAGACGATAAGTTAATCGCCAAGGCCGTCGGCGATGAGTTGAAAATGACCGAGATTCACTCGAATCTTCTTCCCGAAGAAAAAGTCGAAATAATCAATAAAATGATGGCAGAAAAACGCAAGGGAAGCAAACTGGCATTCGTGGGAGACGGAATGAATGATGCACCTGTAATTGCACGAGCGGACATCGGGATTGCGATGGGGGCTCTCGGTTCGGAAGCGGCCATAGAAGCATCAGATGTCGTGTTGATGACTGATGAACCATCCAAACTGCTTGAAGCGATAGACATCGCACACGCCACCAAACGCATTGTCCTTCAAAACATCATCCTTGCAATCGGAGTCAAAGCACTGTTCCTTTTACTTGGCGCACTTGGAATCGCTGGAATGTGGGAGGCTGTTTTCGGGGATGTAGGAGTGACAATTATCACAATCCTTAACGCAATGAGGATATAAAAAAATCCGCAAATCATTGGATTCACGGACGTTAATTGGTAGCCCGGGCGAGACTCGAACTCGCTACCTACTGCTTAGAAGGCAGTTGCTCTATCCAGATGAGCTACCGGGCCATTGGAATTCAAGATTTAATATAGCATGAAATCATTGTTTGGCAATTGCCATTTTTCTGAAATCAATGACGAAATTCAACGAAATTCAACTTAAACAACTTTCAAAAAAAGGAATTGACATACTATAGAATTTCTGCCAGTCCTCGCAAAGGAGGCTTTTCCCCTCTGAATCTCTATTTTTCTGGCAATCTCCACCACACAAGGCATAGAATCTGCACATGAGACAGGCATCGCTTTTTCCCGTTGTTTTGCGCTCTCCAAATGAACAATATGCTTCGCAGTCAATGAAATCCGAAAAACTGTTTTCCATAATATTCCCTAATTTCAATTCGGGCAAGACATGGAAATCACATGGAAACAAATCGCCATTATGCTCCACAACAAAATACTGACGACAATTGCATGTCTGGCTGCATAATTGCGGGACGCCTTTTGTCAACAATGACATGATTGAATCAAAAAGACGGATCGATACAACGCCAACATCCCCAAGTTCAATCCAACGTTTAAAAATATCAAGAAGGAAATTCGCCCACTGGCCTGGACGAAGTGAACAGCCGCAGGGCGTTCCATCTGGTTTCCTTTCCACACATTCAATAAAATGCTGATGCGTAATTCCTTGACCACGGAGAAAATCATAGACATCCACGCCCTTATCGGCCAAATCCGATGTGACCAGCGTCAATGTTGAAAATGGAATGTCAGCATTCTTGAGCAATTGGACGGCTTTCAGAACCGTCCTGCATGTTCCTTTGCCAGCCCTATCCCTTCGATGAATGTCATGGAAACCCACTGGCCCATCCAGGCTAATGCCCACGATAAACTTGTTCCGTTTGAGGAACGTGCACCACTTTGTATCAAGCAACGTCCCATTTGTCTGAAGAATATTCACGACCTCGCAGCCTTTTGGTCTGTATCGTTGCTGAAGTTGCAACGCCTTGCGAAAAAACTCTATGCCCATCAAAGTTGGTTCGCCGCCTTGCCAGTTGAAGACGTATTTATCCATTGGCATGGCGAAATACCGCCTGACAACGATTTCCAGCATCTCCTCCGACATCCGATGCTCCCCTGCCCCAAACATCAATTGCTTTGGCAAATAGAAACAATAATCGCAGCAAAGGTTGCAGTCGCATCCTGCAGGTTTGAGAAGTAATTCGAATTGAGACATAGAATCAATGGGCTGTCATCTTACAAGACGTCGAATTCGTGCTGCCAGCATGGCATTTCTGCACTTCGGCAGATAGTCTTTCAGCGCCTTTTTAATATCAGGCAACGGTATGCGGCAAAGTTCTGTTGCCGCGGCTTCCTGTATTTGCGCGTCATCATCCTCAAGGGAAGCAATCAAAATATCCTTCCATCCATCAGGACGGAGCCTGGCAAGTTGCTGAAGTGCCGCCAGACGAATCCTTTGGTCATCATCCATGCAGGCCTCAAGCAGAATTGGTTCGGCATCCTCCTTTTTCAATTTTACAAGTCCCTGGCGCACTGCAAGATCCCTTGCAGCCTTGTTTTTGCTTGTCACAAGGGAAGAAACATCCTTTGCCGTGATTTTTGCCATCCGTATCCGTATCCCCTGCAATGCCCTTTCTGCCACCGTTTGGTTTGGATGTTCCAAGTACGGGATGAAAATAGAAATATCCTCAATGCCATTGCCATATCTAGACAAGCCAAGCATCGCCGCTCCTGCAAGAGTAATCGAATCATCCTCCAGCAATCTACGATACACATCCATTGCCTCCATCACAGGGAAAAGCCGCAATAAATCCACCAATGATTTTCGCATTTCGATAGATAACTCTTTGTTCCACAATGCATTTGTCAACAACTCAAAACCATCGGGCACATGCAGTCGCACCAATTGCCCAATGGCGGCCACGCGAATTTCAGAGGCTTCGTCATTCAGAAATTTACGAAGAATCGGCTCAAAATTCCCCCCGAACTGACTAATGCATCGGCAAAGTTCAAGTCGAACCTGCACGGAAGAGTCATCGGCCAAGATTGCCACTTCTTCCAACGCTTCACTGTCTTTCACTGAAAGCCTGGTATATAACTGCAATGCCAGCAATCTGATTTCCACACTTTCATCCCTGAGAAAAACTCGCAGTTTTTCATGGGGGACTTCAACTCCGCACATTCGGCACGCCGTCAATACATTTTTGCGTACAGAAGCATCCTCGTCTTCAAGAGAACGCATCAATGCAGAGCGTTGTTCATCCGTGACCAGCCCACCTCGATTGAACCTCACATTGCCTCGAATGACAATTCGCTGTGCTGAAATTCCAGAAAGGGCCATAGGAAGCAACGATGACGCCAGACGACGGACATGCACATCCGTATCAGCAAGAAGCCGTAGCACTTCGCCATTCGATTCCATCGGCAAGGCATGATGATCTTCCGTCAGAGATACCAACGCACCAAGTCGAATTTGCGCGTCATCGTCATGCAGACACTCCAATAGAGCCACTTCAGCCTCTGGAGTTGAATACTTTCCCAAAAGCAGCGCGGCACGTCGCCGAACGGCGACATCCTGGCTCTTCAGGTCTCGGATGCAGCGGGAAATCGTCTGCTCTTGGCTTTCCCGCATTTCATCTTCGGCATGCAATGGCATGAATGCTACCATCCATGCCATCATTATGAACAAGCACACCGACATGTTAGCCGTTGTCTGCATTACCGTCCCCCACTGTCTGGTGTTCATTCAAAATACTTCTTCGCCTTTGCCTTGAAGGCCTTGATCTTAGGATAATTGCTTTCCTTCATTGTACCTTGCAGGTCTTCGAGCACCTTACGTTGCGCGCTTGTCAATGCAGTCGGCATTTCTACCACAATCCGAACATAAAGGTCACCACGACCACGGTTTTCGACTGGCACGCCCATTCCCTTCATTCGTATCTGCACACCTGGTTGCGTTCCTGCGGGAACCGTCATCTCCTTTTTGCCGCTGATTGTTGGGACGATGACACTGCCGCCAAGTATCGCCGTTGTAAAGGGGATCGGAACCTCGCAGTACAAATCAAAGCCATTCCGTTCGAAAATCGGATGGGATTTAACAGATACTTCCACATACAAATCGCCAAAAGGACCGCCATTGGCACCTGGCTCCCCTTCACCGCTCAGGCGCAGACGCTGTTCGTTGTCAATTCCGCTGGGAATCCTGACTTGCAACGTCTTGCGTTTTTGTACTTCGCCAGATCCATGGCAATCTGGGCATGGCTTGTCAATCACCTTTCCTGAGCCGCCGCATGCGGAGCAAGTCTGCACCATGTTGAAAATGCCCTGACTCATTGAAACTTGCCCACGCCCTTTGCATCTTGGGCATGTTCTGGTAGTTGTCCCTGGAGCACAGCCAGTTCCAGAGCACGTCGAACAACGCTCGCGTTTCGGAATAGTGATTTCCTTTGTAACGCCAAACATCGAATCCTCAAACGAAATCTCAAGACGATACAGCAAATCCTGTCCACGATGGACACGATTGCGTCCGCCGCCGAAGCCGCCGAAGAAATCGCCAAAGCCGCCACCGCCACCAAATACCTGTGACAAGATGTCATTCAAATCCATACCTGCGAAACCGCCGCCTGCACCGCCCGCCGTGCCATGCTGAGTATATGCGTCATGCCCTACCTGGTCATAGACACGACGCTTCTCAGGGTCGCTCAGCACTTCGTATGCAGCGGCGATTTCCTTGAATTTCTCCTCAGCCGATTTATCACCTGGATTTCGGTCAGGGTGATATTTCATCGCCTGTTTACGGAACGCCTTTTTGATATCATCCACCGAGGCGTCTTTCGAGACACCCAACACGCTGTAATAATCTTCCGACATATTCTATTTATTCCTCCCTTTTTTCCTCTTGGTCCTCTGCTTTTTTCTCAGAATTGTTTTCTGGTGTCACATCCACTGGCTTTGCAGGGCCAGAACTCACAATAACCACTGCGGGACGAAGCAATTTGTCTCCAAGCATAAATGCTTTTTTATACTCGCGTATTACAACGCCTTCAGGAACTGTATCGCTTGGTTCCTGTGAAACCGCATCATGGATTTTTGCATCAAAATGCTTTCCGACACTGTTGACTTCCTTCACGCCAAGACCATCCAGCACCTTTTGAAATTCCGCCCAGATCATGTTCATTCCCTGTTTCAGGATTTCAATATTTGGTGCAGTTTCAATTGATGCCATCCCCATGGCAAAATAATCATGGACAGTCAGGAAATCTGTTATTGTCATACGACGGGTCTGTTCCCTGACATCATTGAATTCACGTGCCATGCGCTTGCGATAGTTGTCGAATTCAGCGCGACAGCGAAGGTACTTATCCTCCAATTCCGCAGCTTTTTTGGCATAGTCAGGAACTTCTGGTTCTTTGGAAGATGAATTATCGGCTGGTTCATCACCTGTCATGGAGTTTTCTTCGTTTTCCACCGTTTCTGCCTCCATGTTCTCTGCGTTTGCCTCAGCCTCATCCACCTTCACTTCTTCAACTTCCTGCTCTTTCTTTTCCTCGTTCATGTTTATCTCCATATCTCATCAGGCTTGCCTTTTCTCTCCCAACAGAAGAGAAACGTGGCAGCCATCAAGTAACACAAATGCTTTTTCCGTATATTAGACAACGGAAAAAGCGTTTGTGCCATAAATTATCCAATTTATTTTTAATAACGCATCTTTGGATTACAAGCTTAAACCTCCGAACAAATCACCCAAACTGCCGAAGGAAGCATCCTTACTGTCCTTCACATTCATGGCTTCCGTCCTGTTGGCCTCTTGCTCCTGTTCAAGCGTCTCTGGCAAAGTCAGGGAGATTCGATCGCCGTTGACTTCACGGATGACGACCTGCAATTTACTGTGCAGCGGATATGCCTTGAAGAATGCGCGAGAACTCGCCGCGCTTTGACCGGAATACGGGGTTTGGCTGATATGCAGCATCCCTTTCTGCCCATTGGGCAAAAGAACAAACACACCGTATGGCTTCAAACTCTCGACTTCACCTTCAATGACTTCACCTATATTGACTCGTTCAACGACTTCCTGCTCCTGTTCAGCCGTCAGTTCCGCAGGTTTCTCATACTTGACTTTCGGCTCGCCAATGCAAAGTGAAATCCTCCGACGGTCGAAATCAATTCCCAGAATAGTCACTTCAACTTCCTGCCCTTCCTTCAGAACATCGGACGGATGGTTCACATGTTCTTCTACGCCAAGTTGCGAAATATGCGCAAGACCTTCAATGCCAGGTTCTAATTCGATAAATGCACCGAAATCCGCAAGGCGCGTGACCTTGCCCTTCCGCTTGATTCCCTCTGCATACCCCAGTTCATGCGCAATGCGGTCCCATGGATCACCCTGCGCCTGCTTCATGCTCAATGCAACCCGTTCCTTCTTGGAGCCGTCCCCCCAGTCGATATCAATCACTTTCACCTGAACCGTATCGCCTTCCTTGACAATATCTTCTGGCTTCAATGCCCTTGCCCAGCCCATTTCACTGACATGAACCATCCCTTCAATGCCTCCCAAATCAACAAATACACCGAAAGGCATCACTTTCACAACAGTACCATCCAGAATCATGCCGACATACAGACTATCCTTCAACCGTTCCCGTGCTTCCTTGGCTTCCTTTTCAAGCAAGACACGACGGCTCAGCACAAGATTACGGCCCTCCTCGCCATATTCCTGAATCATGAACATGTATGTCTGACCGATATATTCCGCAGGCTCCTTTTTGACGCCACGCGCATCCATCTGCGAAAACGGACAAAAACCTGTCACGTTAGACACTTGAACCCCGAAGCCGCCTTTTCTTTCTTCCAGGACCTTTCCCTCAATTGGTAATTTTGACTCAAAGGCCTGCTCAACGGCTGTATCAGTCATGTCTCTGCTGACTTTCATTACAAGATGATACCCCTCATCCGACCATCCCATATTCACGGCCTCGATGGCATCCCCTTCCTTGTATTTCAATTCGCCCTTGCTGTCCAGCAGATCCTTTCTGTCCATATAACCGTCGCACTGGACTCCAAGGTCCACAAATACGGTTTCTTTTCCAATCTTAGTAATGATTCCCTTGACCTTCTTCCCTGTAGGAATCGTTGTGGACATACCGCTCATTTTCGCATCAAGCAGATTCCCGAAATCTTTAATCTCTTCATTCATGGCTAATTCGTTCCTTGTTGCTTTGTTTCAAAACTAAAATTATATACCAACTTCAGCCCATACTAATCTAGCTTGTTTGTCCAAAGGCTTAATCACTCCTGTTGTCAGAAGCGCAGGCCTGAACCAACTTGTCCCACGTCCTCCCATCTGGGCATTTCCTCGCCCATCATCAAACTCATAACACCCTTCCAACACTAGGATAACCCCCGCAACTGGCCGTCGCGAAGATAAATTGATACTGGCTCCTTTACTGAAAAATGAAATCTGGAATTCTTTAGCAGGTGTGTGATAGACACGTTCACCGTCAATCGGTTCCTCACCCGAAATGAGATTGATTATGGTGCTGTCAAAATTCAAAGTTGCCAAAAGGCATTTGACATCAATGTTCTTTGGTGTCAATCCTGCCCGTATGACATTGTCGCTGTTTGCCATGCATTCTATGCCAGTACCTGACAGATATGCGTGGGGGACATTTGCTGGAATAAACAACGCCTGGCCTGGATTCAGCCGAAGGTGATTCAGCAAATAAGCAAACATGACTCCACGGTCACATGGATTCTGCTCCATAAGAAGTAGGCACAACCTGCCGCAGTCGCTAAGGCTATCTCCTTTTTGCAGCAATTCCTTTCTTAACGCAACAAGCATCTCCCTGACAATTCCCCCAGGCAAATGAAGTAGCGTTATGCATAGCATTCGAATCGACAGTTCCGTTGCCTCTTCCCAAACCATGCGCCATGGAGCGACGCTTGCAAGCGAGTTCAATTCTCCCAAGGCATCATCCATTGACTTGAAGCCTGCCATCGCCTCAAACGGAGTCAACGAAATTAATACTTCTGGCTTATGATTGTCATCTGGATAATACATCGGCTTTTTTTCATGAAGTATTTCAGCCGTAGCCTTGTCTGGATGGCTCTGGATCGACAAAGCCTTTTCGCAACTCAGGACCTTAAGCAGAAATGGGAGACGCCCTTGGGGAACACCTTCTGGAAGGTCGCCTAGCACTGCCGTTCCTGAATTCTCAATTGCCTGGTCAAGCCTGACACTGCCTGAATCCAACACGACATCTGAACTCAGTGATGGATGAGCTCCAATCCACAGTTCTGCCCATGGAATGCTTTTGCCTGCATCTTCGCCAAGCAAATCAGCGATATACGGCAACACATCACCATGACGCCGCATTCCCCAGGCATAGTGGCGGACATGACTTTCCAATTTGTAGAATTTATCCGTTAAGACCATTTTGAGAATCAAACCAGAGTTTTTTCTTTTACTTGGAGAAATTACTTAATATAATGTGTAAAAAGTATTTTTAAACCATCTATTGAACTTCATCAATTCCGCATTATCTTTTATTGTGTTTTTTTCATATCAATCCTCCTTCCAAGTCAAATAATCAGGCTACTGCCCAAAATCTGAAACTGGAGTCCTATACATGAAACTAGCCACCGTTTTCGCCATCATGTTGTGCATCGCACTTCCCGCATTCACTGATTCCAAGGATGAGGGAATCAATACAATCACCGTCTACGGCCTTAAAATTCCCGCAGTTCTTTCAAAGGAAAAACCTCGTGACGAGGCCATTGAAGCATTTGAAAAAAACAG
>JAGCTA010000436.1 GCA_017963875.1 Victivallales bacterium
GACAAATGTCGCGAAGCCACCGACATCGACATTTACCTTCCCTTGGAAAGGCGTCCAGCGGATGCCCGTCGCCGAGGCTCCTGATGAGACAGTCAGAGTGGCGCCCACGTTCACGGCCGTGTTTTCCACCTTGCCGCCGTCGAGTACGCTTACCTGGACTCTGGAGACCACAAGGGAACTCACCACGCCGCCGCTGTAAATTATCATGCTCCCGTTATGCATTGTCATGGTGTTTGCCGTGCCGCCGTTCACGTGCACGACGCCTGCACTCAAGATGGTGCTTACCACGGTGCCGCCGATGGACATGCCGCCGTTGCTTATGGTCACGCTCTGTACTTCGCCGCCAGCGTTGACGACCAGGGCGCCAAAATTGTTAGACACGCTGCTCGCACTGCCCTTTTTGAAGACACCCGAAACAACGCCGCCTTCGATGAACATGCTGCCGTTATTCAGTGTCGCATTATCCACTTTACCGCCACCAGAGACGGTTACGATGCCGTTGAAATTCACTGTCGCATTCGACACCAAACCGCCGTTGTTAACGGTCATGACGGCGGAGGTCTGTACCGTCGCACTCAACACAATACCGCCGTTTTCAACTAGCAGAGTGTCTGTTCCGGGGCCAATAGTCTTTTCAATGACTACTTGGCTGTTTGTCACGACGTAATCCGACGCATAGCGATTCAGTCCCTCGCCGCCGTGGTCCATGCCGTGGACGATATGCTCCGTCTCATGCGCGATGACGGAGACGACCATTTGAGCGTTCGCGGAGGAATCCAGGAGGACGAAGGCGTTGTCGTCGTGAATCTGGTTGCCCGAGTCGATAGTCTCGGCGAGGCCCAGGAAGGAGCCGTATTCGTCGAAGGCGGAGGTGACGCCAATATATACCGTGGAGAATGCTCTGCCGGTCGGGAGTTCGGCGGTGAACACGACATCGTCGCCGAACTGCGCGTTGAGGGTTTCGACAATGAGCGTGATGGCGGCGGTATCGAAGCCAGAGTCATCCACGACGACATTGGAGACGGCGATATCCAGGTCGCGGTTGACGTAGGAAGTTTCCGCTCCGTCGAAGTCAAGATAGACAATCTGTGGGGCGACCAGTTGGGAGATGACTGTCTGGATGCCACTATTCAGCGTGAAGACTTCTTCTGACATATTTTAATTCCCTAGAGATTTTTCGGTCATGAAAACTGTATGTAATTTACCACGTTTTCAAGGTTTTTCTATATGTAATTCACCACGTTTTCAAGATTTCCATTGTGCCTCGGACCAGCCCGAGGAAAGCAGGCCGCCCTCGACACTGCCTAGTGCCTTTATTTAACAAATCTCACGGGGTGGTAGTTGCTAGTGTCCTTGTACTCGCGGATACGCGAGAGAATCGTTTCACGGACGCCTTCGTCATTGTCGTTGACAATCAGATTGAACGACATCTCCAAAGGGCATCCCTCCATGCCAAGCGCCGACCATGGAATCATGATATCGTATTGTGTGATTTTGGTTGCATCATCACGTTTAACGGCCACGCGCGTTTTAGAGACCGCCAATTCAGGCTTGGAGAAATCCCCCGTGCGATAGACGCATGTCTCGTCACCCACGGATGTCTTGGCAAAGCCGAACTCCCAATCGACGGCACGCCCAGGAAACAGCATCATCAGTTGCACGCTGTCGCCTTTCCAGAGAAGCGACCCCGTAAACGGCTGGCTCTGGCGGTCGTCATGGACCATGACCTGCAGTTGAAGTTGCTCATCCGTGGCAGCCAGGCAGTATTCCGCCGAGCAGTCTTCCTTTCCCTTCCACATCAAATTGACCGTATTGGGTGCGGCTGGTATCAATGAAATCACATCGCGGTCAGCCCCAAGTTTCCATAACGGCTGAGCATCAAATCCGTCATTGACCTTGATTTCTGGAATCCGATGGCACTGGACGCTTCCAAGCCCCTTGACAACACCGTTTAGCGTCCATTCAATGCCAAGTTCGAGAGGTTCATTGCCAGCCTCCCCAAAATGCCGAACTGCCGCCAGTTGAACTGGAATCACCGTACCGCCAGGCGGTACCTGCACATCCACCGTCTCTGCCTGCGCCTTCAGGCTGTGGGGCAATAGTTTCAACCCCAATGATATCGTGCGCCCTGTCGGATTCGACAGCCGTAGATTAAATGGCGAAAAATCTTCGCCTGGTGTCCCTCCTTCAAGAGCGACGGCCTCCTCAAGAAGCGTCGGCTCGCCTTTCGTGTCACGAACCAAAACAGGCTCGCCAGACACTTGAAGCAAACCAAATCCGCCTGACAATGGCGCGGCCAATTCATTGCCGAAAATATCGACGGCCACAGGCTGTTCCGCTTTCATCCAGAACAACCCGCGCCTGTTGGACAACGTCCATGCAGTCAGTGCATGATGGGTCGGCGTGCGGAACCTGAACACGATGTTCGGCTCTGCCAGACAACGCCCAAGCGGAACCGCGTCTTTCAGATTGCCGCAGACGGTATTGTAGGCGACATAGTCCGCACGCGGGGAAAAATCGTGGTTCAGCAGCCCGAACAGATTCTCTGGATTCTTCTGGTCGAGGGAATTGCAGCGGAGATTATGCCAAGTATAGCCCGCGCCGCCTTCGCCAATCGTATAGACGACTTTTTGGAACAACGTGACCGCCTGGACCAACTCGCTGTTGTGGATGGCGCTCATCGCCGTCTCGTTGGCATACCATGGTTTGACAATGCCGTTGCGGGCCATCATCCTCTTGAGCGCCGCAATCTGTGAGACATACGACCCGAAGGACCCATGCCCATGGAAAGCGACGTAGTCCACAAATGGGTCGCACAACTTCATCGTGCGCTCCACATAGTCAGGAGTCGAATGCGCCATGGAAGGTATCGCGCCTGAATAACCGCCATTCATCAGTCGCACGCCTGGCGCGTATGCGTCCAATTCCTCGCGCGCCGCTTTAATCAAGGTGACGTAGTCCTCGGGCGAAAAATTGGCGAAATGAGGCAGTTCAGGCTCGTTCCAGACCTCGAAAAATCTGACGCGCGTGCCATATCTTTTCGCTATTTCACGCACAAAAGTGCGGAAGGCTCCCATTTCGGGCAACGGCATCCCCTTTCTGCCGTTCAGCCCTGGATGGGACGGCGGCACAAACGGTTCCCACGTGGGGTCAACCGCCCAATTCGGGGTATAGCAAAAACTCGACTCCAACTCAAGACCATAATCCGCAGCCAGATTCACCGTGCGCTCATATTGCTCGAAATCAAAGGCATGGGGTATCCGCTGCATCCCTCGCCAATCCGTCCCGTTCCGCAGGACCTTCACCCCAATCCGAGCCGCAGCGCGGACTGCGCGTGCCTGGTCTCCTGGCGGAATCCAGAACAACTGAGACTGGATGCCGAACAAAAAGCCCTCCGCCCTGCCAGCCGTCGGCCCAACGGAGCGAAACACTGCGAAACTACTGCGATATTTGCGGAAAGAGCCGTCGTCCAGCCGAAGGGTCGCCTTGACCGTATATAATCCACAACGCGAAATCGCGGGAACATTCATCACAGCGCTTCCCCCGCCTGGCAAAGACAACTTGCTTTTGTCCTCGAACACAATCCTGTCGTATGCGTCTTCGACCGTCAATTCTGCATCGACTTCCAACGGCTCGGCATGACCATTGTAGAAAAATACAGGCTGAGCAGAACCATCGTCTGGAAGACGGCATACAGGATATTCGCGCCCCAAATCCATCCAGACCGCCTGCAATTTGTCCACATTGGCATGGAAACGGATTTCCGTCGCCTGAACCTGCCCAGAAGTGCCTTTGGCATAGTTGATGCACATCGAATCGAAACTGACTGGAAAATCCAGTTTTCTATTGCGCTTGTCACCCCATGTGATCGCCTCGGAGTTCGGCGTGATTTTCCATTCAAGCGTTTGCTTGGAGGCTTTCTTTAGCGGAATGGGATAGGAAAACGTCTCGCCTTCCTTGTCCCGCAGTCGAATGGAAATCGAATTGACGTTCGTCCCCTCGGCCAACTCTATCGCCATTGATACATTCAATTCCTTGAAATCAGAGAAATGCAAATTCGTCACCAATCCGAATTCCATTCTCCCGCGTTCCTCTGGCTCCCATGAAAAACACATCTGGCGACCGTCTGGATGCGGCTCAATGTGCTGGTGCTCCTCCCAGGCCTTCGGACGTGAGAATTTTATCTTCGTGAACTGAACCGTCTGCCCAGAAAGAAAACATGGCATAGAACAGCCAATAAGAAAAACAACGGCGAAGATTGCTATGGAATATCTCATGTTTGTTCCTCAAGGAAAAAAAGGACAGTTTTAATACTTGAATCGATGCACGGACATAGTGTAATACATTCTGCGTTATGTGTCAAACGATGCCATAAATTCATATCTTTTCCACCCTTCTTTATCTATTTCAATCTCTTGCAATTCATTGACTCAGCATTATATTAAAACAATTTTTTGAAAGGTTCTATTCCCCATATAGGCTTAATTAAGCAAACATGGAGGTTTATGCCTTTGAAAAACAAAGGTCAGTTTTAAAAAATCATTAGCAACAGGTAACAAAGATGCCAGCAAACAATCAAATCGGAACGAAAATCAAAGGTCTGCGTGAAATGAAACTTGTCACCATCGAAGACCTTGCGGAGCGTAGCCATCTGACAGTTGAGCAAATTCGTCAGATTGAAGCAGGCGAAGTGACGACGTCACTTACCCCTCTGCTTGCTATTGCTCGCGGTCTTGGCGTTCGACTTGGCACCTTCCTTGATGATGCTGAATTGTCTGGTCCTGTTGTTTCCCGCGCGGGTGCCAATGAACTCAACCCCGTTCGTTTTTCAGGCGCTGGCGAAGGTTCAGGCCTGGATTTCCACGCTCTGGCGACAAATAAGAGCGACCGCAGCATGGAACCGTTCATCATTGACGTCCACGCGCCGACAAAAGATACTTTCGAGGTATCCAGCCACGAAGGAGAAGAGTTCATCTATGTCCTTCAAGGCGAATTGGAAGTCATCTATGGCAAGGAAACGTTCCACGTCAAAGCAGGCGACAGCATCTACTACGATTCCATCGTTCCGCATCATGTCCACAGCGCCAAAGGCGTCGAGACACGGATTCTTGCTGTCATCTACGCGCCGCATTAGGCCGAAGTCGGGATGTTTTTTTGAAACGCCAGACTGCCATCATGGCCTCTGGCGGAGTGGAATTCGGCAGGCGCGGTGCTATGATTGGCTTTTCCGCGCCCGTTGTTTTTCCGTCAATTCATTTTTATACTTAAAATTAACCTGGTTGCCAGATTGGGTTTGATATTATGAAACACTACGATTCACTTTTCACCGAACAAACTATCGGACAATTCTTCGACGGTCTCGTCAAAACACAGCCTGACCATCCGTTCATCATGTACCCCGACCGCGGTCTCGTCTGGAGTTACAAGGACTTCGACAAGCGGACAGACGACATGGCGAAAGGGCTTATGGCCATCGGCGTCAAGCCAGGCGACCACGTCGGCGTCTGGGCACGCAACGTCCCCGAATGGCTGACACTCATGTTCGCGACCGCCAAAATGGGAGCAGTGCTCGTCACCATCAACACGAACTACAAATCGCATGAACTTGAATATCTGGTCAAGCAGTCCGACATGCACACCATCGCCATTGTCGATGGGCTGCGTGATGTCAGTTACATCGATGTCATGTATGAATTGGTTCCTGAACTGCGCGAACATCCGCGCGGGCATCTCAAGAGCGCACGCTTCCCACGCCTGAAGAATGTGGTCTATCTCGGTCAGGAAAAGCATCGCGGCATGTACACGAGCATGGAACTGTTCCAACTCGGCGGCAGTTTTGGCGACGATGAACTCAACAAACTGAAAGCAAACGTCAAGAACACGGATGTCGTCAACATGCAATATACGTCTGGCACGACGGGATTCCCGAAAGGCGTCATGCTGACGCATCGTAACATCCTGAACAACGGCTTCTATATTGGCGAGCGCCAGAAATTCACGAATGCCGACCGCGTCTGCCTGCCCGTGCCGCTGTTCCATTGCTTCGGCTGCGTGCTTGGAATCATGGCGATTCTGAGCCATGGGGCGACGGCTGTCATGGTCGAGAACTTCGACCCGCTGATCGTGCTCGCGTCCATTCAGCATACAAAAGCCACGGCCGTCTATGGCGTGCCGACGATGTATATTGCCGAACTCAACCATCCGATGTTCAGCATGTTTGACTTAACCAGCCTCCGCACGGGCATCATCTCTGGTGCCGTCTGCCCAGTCGAAGTCGTCAAGGCGTGTATTGAGAAGATGCACATGGCTGAAATCACCATTCCGTATGGATTGACTGAGGCCGCGCCTGTCTTCACGATGAGCGATGCCGACGAGCCGTCATTGCAGCGCCGCGCCGAAACCGTCGGGCAGGGGCAGCCGTTTATTGAAATCAAGGTCATTGATCCCGAAACGGGCAAAATCGTTCCCCCGAACACGCCTGGCGAACTCTGCTGCCGTGGCTACAATGTCATGAAAGGCTACTACAACATGCCAGAGGAAACCGCCAAGGCCATCGACAAAGACGGCTGGCTCCACAGCGGCGACCTCGGCACCGTTGATGAAGACGGCTACTACCGCATCACGGGACGCCTCAAGGACATGATCATCCGTGGTGGCGAAAACATCTATCCTCGCGAAATCGAAGAGTTCCTGCTGACGAACAAAGACATCCAGGACGCTCAGGTCGTCGGCATCCCCGACCAGAAATACGGCGAGGTCGTCGGCGCATTTGTCATCCCGATGCCTGGAAAGGACTTCACTGAGGACGACCTTCGTGACTACTGCAAGAACCGCATCGCGTTCTACAAGACGCCGAAGCACTTCTTCATCGTCAAAGAGTTCCCGCAGACGGCCAGCGGCAAAATCCAGAAATTCAAACTGCGCGAAATGGCTAAGGAGATTCTCGGCATCAGCGGTGAAATCTTCAACAAAGCGAAGTGAATCATGCAATGCACAACCACTTCGGAATCTTTGCACAGTCTCGTTGGTCTATGCAATTACCTGAAAATATATACTTGGGTTTTCTAGAGATTTTAGAAGTTGGCTAGTGGCTGGAGGTGGTCTGCCAGACAATTACTGCCAGGGAACTCAAGTATATAATTCCCCAATGCTCTGTTCCACAGAGGGTAGGTTCGACCTCTTGAGGTCGGAATCCTTTGAGTTCGTTTCCCCAGGTTTCGCTTCGCTTAACCTGGGGTTTCTTATATTTGCCCCCTAGGGGTCATAGCAGAGCCGCCTTGACATGAGCAATTACCGACCCTCATGGAGAATAGAGCATTCTGAGAAAATAGAGTTCTGGCATTCTCTACTACTCTTCTACGACCAAGCATGGCGATGGATGAACTGGACGAATGGCGGGAAGGATGGATAGTCGCAGGCGTGGCCATAGCCGTCAAAGACCAGATGGGTGACATCCTGATGGCCGTTAAGCCTCAGCATGCGACAGAAATATGCGTTTTCCTCCGTGCGGCCGCACATTTCCAAATCGCCCTGGCCTGTTGTCAGTATAATGGGCGGAAGGTTTGGCGTGCCGACATGATACAACGGAGCGAATTCATCGCATGTCGGCTGTGTTATGGGTATGCCCTGTTCTGCGCGGATGGTAAAATGGGTGACGCATTGACCGCTCAGCAACATCAGTCCTTTGAGTTGAGAATAGTCGTAGCCGTAGCGATGCAGGTATTGCGGGTCCATGCCGATCATCGCCGACAGATAAGCACCTGCGGAATGTCCTGATACAAAGACCTTTGCAGGATCACCGCCGTAATTGGCAATGTTCTTCAGAACCCATGCGACGGCGCATGCGGCATCATCAAGGCTTGTGGCACCCGTTGCGCCGTCTGTTCCCGCCAGACGATAGCCGCAGGCGACGACTGCCGACGGATGTTCCGCGTCCATTGTCAGTGCCATAGGGGTGTGTTTCGCGCCGCCCGTCAATCCACCGCCATGGAACCAGATGACTGTTGAAAAACCAGGTTTTCCCTGTGGAATCGTCAAATCCATTTTGCAGCGTTCGACATTCGCAGGACCGTTCTTATAGAATTCTTCCTCCCGATAGGAGATATTCTCTATAAAATCAAAATCCTGCCCATTTGCGTTTTTGATGATGCTCATGTGTCTTTCCTTAGGTGGAGATGATTGTAATTCTAGGTCCGCCCCCTATTTCGAAATCAACGAAACAGGTTTCCAGATGCCGCCCTGGCCGCTTCTGTCTTCGACACGGACCACGACCGTCTGCTCCTTTGCATTCCAGTCGATGCAGTGGTTGATCTGAATGACAAAAGGCGTATTCCAATCATCGGTATTTTTATATAGATGAGTACCCGCCTCCTTGCCATTGACATAAACCCATGCGGATTCATCAACCGCACCGAAATACAGGTAGATTTCCCTGTCCTTCCAGTCATCTGGAACCTTGATCGTGATCGCATACCAGCCAATGCCGTTGTAGTCCGCCGTCAATTCGCGGATTTCCTTTGAAATCGTCGTATAGTGCTCATGCGGACGCTCCCAGCCCGTATTCGTGCACATGCGGTGCTCCCAGCGATTGATTGCCTTCACATCATCGGCAAACCAGCGCTCTTTGAGCCCAATGTCTTCTGGATCAAGGCGGAATTTCCAGATAATAGGCGTACCGATATACGGCGGTCTGTAATCTTTGAAGGCACGCGCACGGTCAACACCAGCGACATCACCCCAGGTCTTCTCCTGCCGCACCGTTTCAGGATATCCATTCGCCTCACGGAAATTCATCAGCACAATGGCATCCTCGTCTTTCTTCCCCGTCGCTGCCTTGAAGAACAATTCTGCATGACGGTGCTCCAAGCGTAGTCTATCAAGAGCCTTCGCCTGAAGTCCTTTCGCCCCACGCGTCGCGGCATTCTCAAGGAAAGCACCCGATTTGGCAAAGTCGTCCGCACGATAATAATCACTCATCACCCATGTCAGACCGCGTGCCACGTTGTTAAAGCGCCCTTTCACAATCAATCTTTCAAGGTCGGGCTTGATTCTCGCCTCCCAAAGCGCCTCGCGCCAGTATCTGAAATACGCCTTGACATCGTCAGCCGCTGGTCCGAAGGCTTCCATATACTGATTTTCCCAATACTCGAAGGGCTTGATGCCGTCTGTCATCGACTTCGTGACCAGGTAGTCCTGCAAAGCCTTATAGACGTTGTCCGCGCTCATGGCGTCATAATCGAATCCTATGGCATTCTGTTCCTGCAACAATTGGTTGATTTCATAGAAATACTTCTCGCTTCCCATGGGCAAACAGGGCATGTCATAGTAGAAATGACGGTTCGGCCGATAGAAGAACTCGTTCATCCCAGCCGCTTTCCAGCCCATGACAAATTCCTTGAGGGCCGAAGGCGAAAAATCCACTGGAACAATACCCAGTATAATGTCCTTGTCCACTTTCGCGTATCGAGGCGGTTGCTGAGTGGCGTTATAGGCATACATGCACGCCTTGACATCAGGGCGGATCTTGCGCGCCGCCTCAAGGACGCGGTTGGCAAAAATGACATACCTGTCTGCGTAGCAGATAGGGTTATCATTATCGCACGGATTTTTCAAACCAGGTGCATCCAGTTCACGGCAGGCGGGGCAGTTGCAGGAATCCCTGCCACTTGCATCGTTTTCACAGAGATTGATGCTGGCGGGGCATCCAGCAGCCTGCCAGTCCGCCACGACCTGCTTCACCAGGGCCTCGCTGCTGACGCACATGGCAACGGCGCTTGCGGGTCTGCCTTTGAACGCCGCAGGATCATCAATTGACTTGCCGTATGTCATTGGCAGTCTGAGACCGTCTTTGCGCATGGCGAAATATTCCTGATGCGTCTTGCAGAACCGATCCCAATATTTAGTGAAAGCATGGCCATATTTGGGCATGTTATGCGAACCGCTGCGCAAACGTGCTCGCCAAAGTCTGTCAACAGGGTTATTGCATCGAATACCACGCGAACGCAACTTTGGAATCCATTGCCTGGATGTGTTTTTGACCACGATGAGATTCTGCTGCACACAGGAAATCACGTCTGGAAGCGGCCAGCGGAAGCCCAGTTCATTTTCTAGAAAATCATAGACTGCATGACTGGCGCCAACCTTCTTTCTTCCGTAGAAATACGCCGCATTGTCAAATACCTGCCAGCGTGCCTCTTCAGGCTGCATCTCCTCAGCCATCCCGTCTGGGGCCTTACCAATATACAACACATACGCGTCATTTGGAATTGCATTTGGTGCAACCAGCGGCACATCCGCGCCAGTCATCAGGTCCAAATGGTGTTTGAAATCCTTTGCCAAGGATTCAAAGGATTTGTCTGGATATACGACAACCGCCCTGCTGCCATCAATGGGAATATCGGCAAAAGAACACAGGCACACGAATGACAAAAAAAGGACGATTCGAGGTATTTTCATTTTCTTTCTCCAATTATCAGATAAAAAACAACATCTTAGATATACCGAACACCAGGAACCAGTTGATTGAGCAAGACACTGGCATAGACCCTAAAGCCATAATCGTTCGGATGGTTGACGCCATTGCCTGTCAGCGCATAATACCCCTTGTGGTCGCGGATAAACTCCCAGGCGGAATAGACGTCCGCATAGCCGATGAGCGGGGTGGCTTCGGCGAAGCGCTGCATGGCATCCGCGAACTCCTTTGCGGGCACGGGCGGCGTGTTCTTCCACTCGCTGTTGCCAGCCATTGAGGAGACCGTCAGAATCAGCGTGTCGGGGCGCGCTTCGTGCGCGGCTGCGATGATCTTCTTAAGTTCATCGACAAATGCCTCTGCGGTCATGTTGCTGAAATTGTTCATGCCGTAGGCGATGACGAGCAGGTCGGGCTTGTCGCCGAGCCACTTGTCCTGGATATTCCATGCCCCTTTGATGCCCGTGCCGCTAATGGCGTGGTTGCGGCGGTCGATGGTGATGCCATACGCTTCCTCCAGACCGTCCATGACGAGTTCGGGGAAGCCTGGCTGCCAGGGCGCGACCTTACAGAACGCAGATGAATTGTAACCTGCGGCGATGCTGTCGCCGATGCACGTGAAGACGAATTTGCCCTTCTTCTTCAGGCGTTCAGCGATGCTTTCGCGGAAGCCGTTGTCGATCATGGCGAGTTTGGGGAAGTCATTGACCTGCGGACGGTAGTCGACAAAAATCTGGTGGTCCATGTACCATGTGCCTCTCGTAAAACGAATGGCCTTGCCGTCGGGACCGTTCGCGATGGCGACGCAGTCAGGGTCGGGATAGAGTTTGACGGCCGTCGGGTCGAAGTACATGTCCTTGTCGCTGACAAACGGGCAACGGCCCCCTGCCTTCCACGCGATGCCGTCCTCGGTCATCTCGTAGTCGCGGCCAGGCACGTAGATTTCGCGGTTGTCAAACGTCGCAACGCGGAGGATTTCCGCTGGTTTGAACAGCAGTCTGGCCTTGGTATCATTGAAGAAGATGCAGCTTTCTGCACGTACGATGCCGTTGTCATCCCACATTTTGTTCAGCAGTTTTTCATCCATTGGTTAAGGATCTCCCATAGAAACGTGAAAAAAACGGCCACAAGAGCATTTTCGGGATGCCGTGGCCGTTTTCAGCACTCCTTTGTCCGTGGTTCTATTGTCGTCGTGAGACGGAAAAGACAATTCGCCTCACGGCTGTTCCGCCCCCAATGGTTTGTCAGTAGACGATTGGCGCCGACCACGCATAGCGGCCTGCCGCGTCCTTGATCTGAAGCCTGAACCACAGTGGTGCATCAGACTGGAGAAGCGAAATCTTGGCGGAGGTGATTTCGCGTGTTCCGCTGCCATAGCCGCGTAAGTCTTCGATCTCCACACAGTAGCCGCCGCTTGGATTTGTCATCCCGATGACTTCCGTGCAAGGGGAGAACTCGGCCTCGAAGACGCCGTCGACAAGGGACACCCTCGTGAAGACAGGGCCTTGGGAGGCATAGAGGCGACCGTTCTTCAGTGCGTCAAGGACGGACGTAGGGGATTTATCCTCGGCGATGACGTAGGTCATTCCCTTGAAGAGAGTAAAGGAATTATGTGCGTCGTCGACGGCGAGTGCGGGATAGACAAGCCCCCTGCTGCTCAATTCGTCCCACAGCTGCATATTGTAGGCGCGTCCTTTCGCCTCGCAACACCTGTTGTACACCTCGATGCCGTCCAGGTTCTTCAGCGTGGCGACATCTTCGGATGTCAGGCCGCACCAGACGGGATGGGCGCAGAACACGGCGGCGCCTGTGGCTTTGGCCGCGTCGACCGCGCCCTGCGCATCTTCCTTAAGCGGAAAAACGAAGTCTTCAGGGACGCCCAGCGCAACTAGATGCCATGGAATGGCGCGTGGTCCCCACGGATGCATCTCCATGCCTGAAATGAGCGTCATCCCGCGTCCGTCATACGTGGAGACGGGATTGGTGATGCGGTGGTCGGTGAACGCGAATACGTCATAGCCCTGCTTCTGGTAGAGCCCGATGATATCGTCGGGCGCGTATATGCCGTC
>JAGCTA010000437.1 GCA_017963875.1 Victivallales bacterium
GCCCTTGGCCTCGGCGAGAAAGCCGCATTGCAATCATTGGCCGAAACACCTGTCGAATTCTTCCCCGACGCCTATCGCCAGCGTCTTGAATCGCTGGTTCCACAGGCGGGGAAACGCCTCTCGGAGCCCTTCCCGAACAGTTCCAACGGTGCTGGCACCAAGGCGTTCAATGACGCCCTGCACAAAAATGCAGCGCCTCTGACGGGCATGGGGTTCTTCCGCCTTGGAGAAGACGGTCGCCTTGCGGTCATCGGCAAGAGCGAACACTATCAGGCAAGCCTCGGGCATAATTTCCCTGGCTATAAACTGCTTCAGATCGCCGCGCAAATCGGCATCACGAACATCACACACAACAACACGCGCGGACATGTCACAAGACTGCTTGAACAGGAACTCGTCAGAATCGCCAATGGCCTTGAGCGTGACGACAAGGAAGGACTGGCCGCCGTCCTCGTATCCACGGAGCCCCATGTCCTCAACCGCGTCATCAATCTGGAAACTGGAAGTCTCGCCTGTGAGGCCGCTTTCAAGATGATGCTCGCACGATTCTACAAACTGCAACGACATTTCCCCGCCCCGATCTATTCAGGTCGCACGCCCGTCTTCCTCGTCATGAGCGATTTCAAGGGCGGACTGGAGGCCAACTACCACGGCACGACGGTCATGACGCAATTGCTTCGTGGAATGTGGCCAGAACTGTACGCGCAGATGGAAGAACACGGTCTGCTCAAGGCCATCCCCGTCCCCATCAATGACACCGCTGCCTTTGCAAAAGCCGTTGAAACATACGACAAAGGCAAGTTCAAAGTCGCTGGTTTCATCCATGAACTGGTGTTGATGAACTACGGCGGCATCCGTTTGAACAATGATTACGTCGATGCATGCCATAAACTCTGCCGTGAACACGACATTCCTGTGTTCGTCGATGAAATCCAAAGTTGCATGTGGTCGCCACAACTCTTCCTGTTCAAGGAATATAATTGCCATCCAGATTTCGTCTCCGTCGGCAAAGGATTCCCAGGCGGATGCTATCCCGCATCGAAAATATTGACGACCGCCGCGATGGACAACCTCAACCAGTTTGGCGCACTCGTTACCAACGGCCAGGAGGAAATCGCCAGCCTTGCCTATCTCATTACCATCCGCTTCGCAGAGGCAAATGCCGAGCACACAGCACAAATCAGCACACGTTGGCGCGAAAAGCTCGCGGCTATCGCACAAAAACACCCAGCAACCGTCAAGCGTATCGACGGTGATGGGCTGCTCTCCAGCCTTTTCTTTGACGACGCCGACCGAGCCGTCGCTTTCTGCCATGGACTAGGTGATAACTATTGCATTGACGCCAGTGCCCAGACCTACAAGGCCGACTGCCCGCCCGTCGCCCTTATGAAACTTCCGCTCATCACCTCGGACGCACTTGTGGATTTCGTCGCTGACGCAATGGACCGCACCCTCAGCCAAATGGAGGCCGAAACCAAATGAACACCATCGGTCTTGACCTTGGCACAGGCGCCATCAAAGGTGTCTGCTGGAATCCGCGCGACGGCATCATAGCCACCGCCAGCGAACGCATTCCCTTCCTTCATCCACACGATAACTGGGCAGAACTTGACTCAATCGCATACCGCGACCAGGTATTGCGCATCATCCGCCAACTGGCATCCGCATCGAATGACCCCATTGACGGCATGGCATTCGCGGCGGCATCAGGCAACACGATGCTTTGCGCACCAGACGGCACTCCACGCACCAATATCATCAGTTGGCTGGACAAACGCCTCGACTGGCGTCCGCCAGAGAAATGGAATGTTCGCCAAGTCTGTGGCTGGCCAGGCATCCCGACCTTCCCTCTGATGCACTTGGAGTATTTCCGTCGTGAAATGCCAGAGTGTCTCGCATCGTCGGTCATCGCCATGAACAACGACTGGCTTTGCTGGTTGCTTTGCGGACGCCACGCCCTCGACTATTCCAACGGCGCTCCGTTCTATCTTTTCGACCAACGCTCCTTCACCTACCACCAGCCTTTCCTCGCACACTACGGCGTCAAGGAAGCTCAACTTCCCGAAATGCTTCCTTCTGGAACCACAATAGGGACCCTAAAACCCGAATATGCAGATGGAAAACTGACCACATCCACGCGCATTGTCGCGGGTAGTTTCGACCATCCCGCAGGGGCGCGTGCGGCGGGTGTCACAAAGCCAGGTGATTTGCTCTTGAGTTGTGGCACAAGTTGGGTCGGATTCTACGCCGTCCAGAACCGAGACGACGTTCCTGCCAAAGGCGAACTCTGCGATACCTTCCAGGCCCCCAGCGGCGGCTGCTGGGGCGCGATGTTCTCTGTATCGAGTATTGGCCTGGATGTCGAGCAATTCATCTGCGAACGATTTGGAAACGTCCCCGACCGTTATGCGTCCTTCAATGAAGAGGCGAAAAAAAGTGGCTCACCATCCCGAGCGAAAATGCAGGAAGTTGTCGGGCGGTTTAAAGTTCGGCTTGAACAGCATTCGACCTTCAAGAAAGTCACCGTCAGCGGCGGACCGTCAGAGGGCGAAACATGGCCTGAAGTCATGGAAGAAGTCCTTGGCATCCCAGTCGAGCTTTCTCCCTATCGAAGCCACACAGGTGCCGTCGGTGCCGCCATGCTCGCACGTGACGGCGAAAGGCTAGGCTGATCTCGCATATACCGATTCCTCCCGCAGGCGGCAAGCCGCCTGCGGGAAAGGCTGGCTCTATGCATCCAAAAACATGTCCTGTGCAGGCGGCGGAGCCGCCTGTAAGAGAAAGAAAAAGAAAGGAAAAACCATGCAATTCAACAACGAAAACGACAGACAAATCTACCGCGAAGAACTCGCGCCACGTCTCCCCAAACGCATTTTTGACGCCCACGTCCACCTCTGGGACAGTGATTCCTTCCCCCCTGGGACAACCTTCCCCGAACGCAGTTACAAGAACTTCACGGGAGGGACCTTCACCCTCGCCCAGTGGCGTGAGGCAATGAATGAAATCCTCCCAGAACAAGAGCACTGGCTCAACTGCTTCGGCTGCCCCGAAAAACGCTCTAACCGCGACATCGTCCCCGCCGCCAACCGCCGCAACGAATTCGCCATGGTTCTTGTCTCCCCTGCGGATCCAGCGGAACTCGTTCAGCAGCGCATTGAGCGGTCAGGTGCCATCGGCCTCAAACCCTATCTCAACTATGCGGCCGAAACGCTCAACAAGCCATCCAACGACGTTGAAATCAATGAAATGCTCACGCCTGAGCAACTTCGCATGATCGACGCCAAGAAACTGGCGATCACGCTGCACATCCCGCGTCCAGGACGCTTCGCCGACAAACTCAATCAACGCCAGATGATTGCACTCTGCGAAAACTATCCAAACATCAAGTTCATCTTCGCACACATTGGCCGAGCCTACTTCATGAAGAACATCCGCGAAAGCAACATTGAAGAATTCGCCAAATACCCCAACGCATATTTTGATACAGCCATGGTCAACAGCACGGACATCCTGCGCTACACATTCGACCACTTCCCATCCGAGCGCGTCCTCTTCGCCACGGACTCGCCCATCGCCCTATTGCGCGGCAAGTCCGTTGAAATCAACAACCAATATGCGTACCTCATGGGGGAGAACTACAGCATTGGCACATCCATCATCGACCAGGAACATTCCGTGAAGTTCACCATGTTCTTCTATGAACAACTTCGCGGCATCCTCGACGCCGCGCCGACGTCCGCCGTCGCCGAGAACGTCCTCTTCAACAATTCACAGAAACTCTTCAGCAGCCTAATTTAACCCAAGGAGCAACTCAAACATGAAAATCGGCCTTCTTCCCTTCTACATCAAGTTGTACGATGACTGCAACCCCAAATTCAGCCAACCCGCTCGTGATTTTGCCAAGCTGATTGCAAACGAACTCCGCAAGCGTGGGCTGGATGTCTTTGAGGCACCCACCTGCCGTATCGAACCAGAATTCGCAGATGCCGTCAAGCAGATTGAAAACGCAGGCTGCTGCGCCATTGCGACGCTTCACCTCGCCTATTCCCCCTCCCTTGAATCCATCGGACCACTATCCAAAACCGACCTGCCGATTACCGTCATTGACACGACTCCTGATTTCGAGTTCAGTTCGCCATCGCAGATTATGCCGAACCACGGCATCCACGGCGTGCAGGACTTCTGCAACTTGCTTCTCCGCCACCACAAGCCATTCCTCATCGCTGCTGGCCACTGGGAAAAGTCCAATTGCCTTGACAAGGCCGTCAAGAATCTGACCATTGCAGGAATGGCATGGCAGATGACCCACAGCCGCGTTGGCAAAATTGGAGGCGATTTCAAGGGCATGGGTGATTTCACCTTCCCCGAAGGTGCCATGGGACTGCAACTGGTCGAATACACCTCACAGCCTGAACCGACAGCCGAAGCCATCGCCGCAGAGGCCGCTCTGGACGCCGAGCGCTTTGTCCGCTCACCAGAACTGACCGATGAAAGTTACATGCGCACACTGAACGCCTCGCTGAAACTCCGCAGTTGGCTGGAAGCCGAACAAATCAAGGCCTTCACCGTCTGCTTCTGCGGCATCACGCGCGCCGCGGGCTGGGAAACCGTGCCTTTCCTCGAATGCTCAAAGGCGATTGCGCGCGGCATCGGCTATGCAGGCGAAGGCGATGCGCTGACCGCTGCCATGACATACTGCCTCGCGCAGGTCTTCCCTGAAACGTCATTCATGGAGATGTTCTGCCCCGACTGGTCGCGCGGACGCATTTTCACAAGTCACATGGGCGAAATCAACATCGACCTCTGCGGTGCCAAGCCCCTGCTTGCCGAACGGCCCTATACTTTCAGCGACACAGGCAAACCAGTCATCGCCACTGGTTGCTTCAAAGATGGCAACGCTGTCCTGACCGACCTCGCCCCAGGTCCCGATGGCTCATTTACGCTTATCACCGCCCCCGTGACCTGGTTACCACAACACGGTCCCAGCGGCGCTTCAAATGCTGGATGGTTCACGCCGCAGTGCGGCTCCATCGCCGATTTCCTCGGCGCATACAGTGAAGTCGGTGGAACACACCATCTCGCAACAAGTTATGGCGCGACTACCGATATTCTCAAGGGTTGGGCAAAACTCATGAAATGGAACTACGTGGAACTCGCGTAACCTCATTTAAGCCCCGCAGGGGCGAAAGAGCATAGCCGTGGAAAGCGTATAGCGAAACCCACGCGAAGCCATGAAAACAACATTAGAACCGCGTAGTGGTGACAGGAAATAACCTTTTTGCCTGCCTCCGCTATGTGGTTCTATATTTTTGGATTATACTCTATTCCCCATGAAGGGCGGTAATTGTACATGGCAAAGTGAAAGCCCCCAAAGGGGTCAAATATCAATAACCCCAGGTTGAGTGAAGCGAAACCTGGGGGACGTAATCCTCTACAGAATAACGACCTCGTAAGAGGTCGAACCCTCTTGGGAAATTGAGCGTTTGGTTAAAGCGCAGCAGCGGACCACGGACGTTTTTTTGTGTTTTTTGCAAGATATGTATCGTAGCCTTTTTGTAACCCAAGCCACATCTTAGCAGGCATTTTTGTATTTTTCTCAAGTATCTCTGCAAAAGCCTTCGACACTGATGTTTTCCCATTGATAAAGTCATTGATAGCCTCTTCTGGCAAGCCGCACATTTGAGCGAATTTTCCAGAAGAAAGATTCCTTTCCTCTAGTAGTTCTTTAAGCGTTTCACCTGGATGGAACCAGGTTGTTACAGTATATTTTTTGCACGTCATAAGTTTATCCCTCCTTGTGATAATCTACGATTTCTACAAGTAATGCGTCAGTAATGTCCGCCCAGATATATTTCCCATCTGCATCAATTGGAATCGGCAACGTAATTGGAGTAATTATCAGCCTCTTGGGATGTTCAAGATCAAAAACTCCATTGACCTTTGCGGTTTTCAGTAAGTTCATGGAAACGCCCAACAGCAAACCTCAAGTCTTCAAATGAACTGGCGGTTTCAAGTTGTGCAAGTCTTTGGAATAGTTTTTTTTTGCGCAGACCATGCCAAGAATTTTGGAAGCATAGCGATAATCCTCGGCACATTTTCTCAATTCTTTCGTCTTGAACTCAATAATCATCCTGAAAGTTGTCTGTATTTTGCCACCCCAAAGGTGGCAAAACTATCATGTTTATCTCACCTCTACGGTGCATAATATCTATACACATTTCCCGCATTGTACCCGCCGAATCCTGGGGAGTTCACGCCTTCATTTTTATACTCCTGCTTGAAGAAATTCGCGAGTTGGCCGATTGAATTACATGCCTGCGCATGACCGTCGCCAAACAGGAAATTGCCGCTGCTGCCATGAGCGCCGCAGGAGAAATACGACGATTTCTCCCACCCCACCGATGCCGCCGCCTCGGAGGTATTGTCAATCTGCGGAACAAATGACTGTTCGGGCTTTCCACTCTCCGCCCAGTAACGACTGCGGCTGTCACCAAGAACAGGAAAATCCGACGGTCCTTTGCATTTGCCCATCAGATAATAGCGGTCTTTATAGGCAGTATCGTAAGGTTTTGTCGCGTTCAGGCTGACAATCATGCCGCTAGGCACGATACTGCGCCGATGTCCATAGCCCGTATATGTCTGCGCCGTCGTCCATTTGAATGGTGAACGCCCAGGGCAGACCGCCTCGTCAGGCTTATCGCTTGTCAGGTACCGTCCCGTATTGCCATAGCCATTCAGCCCCAGAACCCAGTTGCAAGCATCCGCGATATCCGCACACCAGATATCATTGTTGTCGGAGCCGTACATATTGTACGCCAAGCCGACGGTCTTCAGATTGTTGACGCAAGAGATGCTCCGAGCCTTCTCGCGCGCCTTCGCCAGTGCTGGCAACAACATTGCCGCCAGAATCGCGATAATCGCAATGACAACCAGCAATTCAATCAATGTAAATCGTAGCAGATGTTTCATGTATGGTTCCCTTTGAAATATGTCTTGTCGATTGTCAAGCCCTACGGCACGTATTTCCAGACAGGTCCCGCCTCATAGCCGCCAAAACCAGCCAGTGACTCCCCCTGCGCGGTGTATTCCTCGCGGAACTGCGCAACGAGTTTCGCAATGGAATTGATCGCCGCCGCATGGCCGTCGCCAAACAGGAAATTGCCCTGATTGCCATGAGCACCGCAATGGAAATACGACGAAGCCTCCCAACCGCCCGTGCTCTCTTCTGTGGAGAACTGCGGATTGAATGTCTGCTCCGCCTTGCCATCTGCCACATAGCCTCTGCTGCGGCTGTCGCCAAGAATCGGGAACCCAGACGGCCCCTTGCAAGCCCCCATCACATAGTACCTGTCCATGTATGAATGGGTATAACTTCCCGTTGCGTTGCATTGAATCAATACCTTTGTCGGCACATAGCCCCTGCGGTGGCCATAGCCCTGGTAATAGGCGTTCTTTCCCGACCACTTGAATGGCGCACGCCCTGGGCAAATCGTCTCGTCGGGGGCGGCTGAGGACAGATACTTGCCTGCGCCGATTCCGTATGCGGCAAACGCGCCGACCCAGTCGGTGGCCCAGCCGAAGTCCACAATCCAGATGTCATTGTTGTCCGCGCCATACAACTGGTATGACGTGCCGACGCTCTTGAGGTTGTTGATGCAGGAGATGCTCCTTGCCTTCTCTCGCGCCTTCGCCAATGCAGGCAACAGCATCGCCGCCAAAATCGCGATGATTGCGATGACAACCAGCAACTCAATCAATGTGAATCTATTCTGTTTTTTCATGAAGCATCCCTTTTGTTGAACTGTAGATAATAGACTCAATGATCTAAGTACCCTTACGGCGCGTATTTCCATGTCGGTCCCGCATTGTAGCCGCCGAACCCAGCAAGCGTCCCACCCTGCGCTGTGTATTCTTCGCGGAACTGACCGACGAGTTGCGCTATGGAGTTGACGGACGCTGCATGGCCGTCGCCATACAGGAAATTCCCCTGGCTACCATGGGCACCGCAGTGGAAGTACGACGACGACTCCCAATTGCCGCCCGTGTTCTCGGACGTATGACCAAACTGAACAACGTATGACTGCTCTGCAACGCCAGTCGTCGCACGAACATAACTGCGGCTGTCACCGAGAACTGGGAAGCCTGACGGTCCCTTGCAGTTCATCATCAGCCAGTAACGGTCAACGTATGCGTTGTTGTAACTGCCTGTGGCTTTTGGTGTGACAAGCATCGAAGAAGGGACCACATGCCTGCGGTGGCCATATCCCATGTAGCCAGTGTTCCCCGACCATTTGAACGGCGCACGCCCTGGGCAAATCGTCTCATCAGGTGCTCCAGAAGACAAATACTTTCCTGTGTTGCCATAGCCATTCAAAGCACCAACCCAGTTCGTTCCCTGCGCAATGTCAATAATCCATACGTCATTGTTGTCGGAACCGTACATGTTATATGACAAACCGACGGTCTTTAGATTGTTGACACAGGAAATGCTCCTTGCTTTTTCGCGTGCCTTTGCCAACGCGGGCAACAGCATTGCCGCCAGAATCGCGATAATCGCAATGACAACAAGCAACTCAATCAATGTGAATCGTAGCAGATGTTTCATGTGTGTCTCCTTGTGGTTATATTTTGGATTGTCGGTTGTCAAATGTCAGATATCGTTCATCAAATGCCGCAAATCAAATTCTACGGCGCGTACTTCCAAACAGGACCCGCGTTGTAGCCGCCGAAGCCACCCATCGCCTCGCCTTGCGCGGTGAATTCCTCGCGAAATTGACCGACGAGTTGCTGGATGGAATTGACGGCCGCCGCGTGGCCGTCCGCATACAGGAAGTTACCGCTGCTGCCGTGGGCACCACAGTGGAAGTATGACGATTTCTCCCAGTCGGACGTTTGTTCCGACGACCTAGGATCATTGAAATTCGGAACCAGCGACTGCTCTGGGCTACCGTTCTCCGCCCAGACCTTGCTTCTGCTGTCACCAAGAACTGGGAAGGCGGACGGTCCCTTGCACTGGGCCATGACCCAGTAGCGATCATAGTAGGTATGGTTATAACTGCCCGAAGATTTCGGGTTCAGGTTCATCTTCGAGGGCACATAATGCCTACGGTGGCCGTAGCCCTGGTATTTGCTTGTCTGCCCGGCCCATTTGAACGGCCTGCGTCCAGGGCAAATCGCCTCATCTGGCGATGATGATGAAAGATATTTGCCATCATTGCCATACGAGCCAAGGGCACCGACCCAGTTGGTACCCCAGTTGTAGTCAATGATTCTGACGTCGTTGTTGTCCGCGTCATATAAATTGTATGCCAGACCGACGGACTTCAGGTTATTGACGCAGGAAATGCTCCGCGCCTTCTCTCGCGCCTTCGCCAGCGCTGGTAGCAGCATCGCCGCCAGAATCGCGATAATCGCAATGACAACCAGCAATTCAATCAATGTGAAGCGTAACAAGTGTTTCATGTGTTCTCCTTGAAGGTTATTTTAGGGATTGTCGGATGTTGGTCGTCACACTTTACGGCACATAGGTCCAGACTGGCCCTGCATTGTAGCCGCCGAAGCCAGCAAGTGTCGCACCCTGGGCCGTATATTCCTCACGCATCTGCCCGACAAGTTGCGCCATGGAGTTTACTGCCGCAGCGTGCCCATCCGCATACAGGAAATTTCCCTGGCTGCCATGCGCTCCACAGTGGAAATATGACGATTGCTCCCAGTTTCCAGTGCTCTCGGATGTTTGGAACTGAACGACATACGATTGCTCAGGCTGACCAGCCGTAGCCCTGGCTTTGCTACGGCTGTCACCAATGACAGGAAAGCCCGACAGCCCTTTGCATATCGACATGACCCAGTAGCGGTCATAATATGAATGATTGTAACTTCCTGACGATGGTGGATTTAAATTCATTTTTGACGGCACAAACTGCCTACGGTGGCCATATCCCATGTACCCCGTATTGCCAGAATACTTGAACGGTGCCCGTCCAGGGCAGATTGTCTCATCTGGAGCCGCCGACGAAAGATACTTCCCCGTATTGCCATAGGAACCAAGGGCACCGACCCAGTTGGTACCCCAATTGTAGTCGATAATCCAGATATCGTTGTTGTCCGAGCCATAGAGGTTGTACGCCATGCCACACGATTTCAAGTTATTGACGCAGGAGATGCTCCGCGCCTTCTCTCGCGCCTTCGCCAGTGCGGGTAGCAGCATCGCCGCCAGAATCGCGATAATCGCAATGACAACCAGCAATTCAATCAATGTGAAGCGTAACAAGTGTTTCATGTGTTCTCCTTGAAGGTTATTTTAGGGATTGTCGGATGTTGGTCGTCACACTCTACGGCACATTCTTCCAGACGGGCCCTGCGTCATAGCCGCCGAAACTCACGAATTCCGCACCCTGTGCGGTGTATTCCTCTTTGAATTGGCCAATGAACTGCGCCATGGAATTGACAGATGCCGCATGACCATCACCATACAGGAAATTGCCCTGGTTGCCATGCGCTCCGCAGTGGAAATATGACGATGCCTCCCAGTTTCCTGTGCTTTCAGATGTATGGAACTGAACGACATACGACTGTTCGGGCTTGCCATCTACAACAAAACCTCTGCTACGGCTATCGCCTAAGACAGGGAAGCCCGATGGCCCTTTGATTCTCGTAGTCACCCAGTATTTGTCTTTGTAACTGGCATTATATGAGCCAGTTGCATTTATCTCAATGAGAATCGTCCCAGGTACCCTGTGTCTGCGGTGACCGTAGCCCTGATAGCCGCTGGTCTTGCCCGCCCACTTGAACGGTGACCGCCCAGGGCAGATTGTCTCATCTGGAGTGCTTGATGAAAGATATTTGCCTGCCGCATTGCCATACGCGGTAAATGCGCCGACCCAGTTGGTACCATAGTTGTAGTCAATGATCCAGAGGTCATTGTTGTCAGAACCATACAACTGGTATGACGTTCCAACGCTCTTCAGGTTATTGACGCAGGAGATGCTCCGCGCCTTCTCACGCGCCTTCGCCAATGCGGGCAACAACATCGCCGCCAAAATCGCAATGATCGCGATAACAACCAGCAGTTCAATCAATGTAAATGCTTTTTGTTTCTTCATTGTGGGATAATATCCTTATGCCAGCGTATATCGTCTATAAACAGTTTTATGGGATATATCTGAAGACATAGCCCGCCTCAAAGCCGCATGCACCATTGAAGGTATCACTGCTTGATGCGTATTCAGGCCGAATCATGCCTGCAAACTGCGAGACGGAGTTGATTGCCTGCGCATGGCCATCGCCCAACAGGAAGTTACCCTGATTGCCATGGGCGCCAAAGTGATAATATGAGGAAGTTTCCCAAGTCGAAGTGCTCTCTGACGAACTCCTTTGGACGGTATAAGACTGTTCTGGTGTCCCCGCCTTCGCCCAAACTCCGCTACGGCTATCGCCGACGATGACAAGACTGGTCGGAGACTTGCAATTCAACATCAGATAGTAATTGTTCTTATAACTCGAATTATATTCGGAAGTAACCGCAATGTGAATGGTCGATGGCACGAACCTGTCACGACTGTGCCCATATCCCTGGTAGCCAGAAGTCTTGCCCGCCCATTTGAACGGCGAACGACCAGGGCACACCGTCTCGTCGGGAGTACTGCTGGAAAGATATTTGCCAGGAGCCTGACCGTGTTGCTGAAGAGCGTTGGTCCAGTTGCTTTCCGAATTCCAGTTGATAATCCAAATGTCATTGTAGTCTGCCCCATACAGATTGTATGACAGCCCCACTTGCTTCAGGTTGTTGATGCAGGCGATGCTTCGCGCTTTCTCGCGCGCCTTCGCCAATGCAGGCAGCAACATTGCCGCCAATATCGCGATAATCGCAATGACAACCAAGAGTTCAATCAATGTAAATGCTTTTCGTTTCTTCATTTTTGTATGATTTCCTTATGCTTATGGTAGGGATTACCCCACTTTAGAAAAAAACATTGTTACCTTTTATTATTATACCAAAAATAAAAGGAGATTACAAGTTTTTTCTAAATTTTTCATATCGCTCTATTCCCCAAGAGGGTAAGTTCGACCTCTTCGAGGTCGTTATCCTGCAGAGGATTGCGTCCCCCAGGTTTCGCTTCGCTCAACCTGAGGTTACTGATATTTGACCCCTTCGGGGTCTTAGCAGAGCCGCCTTGACATGAGAAACTACCGACCCTCTTGGGAAATAGAGCTTTTCAGATAGCCCGTGCGTTAGCACACGTATGAGGTCACCCTTTGGCTGCCTGCTTAAGTTTCTTGAGCACAGCGGCTTCCTCACGGCATTTATAGAACTCATCCAGCGGATAGCAACCAGAAATGAGCCCATGCCTCGGAGCATTGGTACATTCACCAAAAGTTCTGCAAATTCGACGTCGGTCCAACGGCCTTCCTGCCAATGAATCAGCGCAGATATCAGGATAGGAAAGCACCATGCGGCCAATGCCTGCGAAATCAGTCCAGCCGTTTGCAACAGCGTACTCCGCCGCATTCGGCAGATAATCCTGGAGGCACGTCAAACCAGAGGCAACCGTCATAATACATGGGCACAACTCTTTCAGGCGCCTCACCGCCAACAGATGTCGTCCGACATTGTACAGTGGTGGTTCAGGCATCGCATAGCCATCGCATACGGCATAATAGGCGGGGCGCTGCACATGGACGTTGTAGTACGGGCTGCCAATCGTCGCGCAAATCAGCCGCACGCCATACTCCTGAAGCATCTTGACAAATCGCGCAGGCTCCTCCAGCCGTTCATCCATACCCAGCCCTGAGCCATCGCCGCCAAACGCATACGGATACGGCTTGCCCGTCGGCCAGTCCATCGGCTTGCCGACGCCGTCCTCGCCCTTGACAAAAGGCATCATGTCGAAGATGCTCAACCGCACGGCGATATCCAGTCCAGGCACGTTTTGGCGGATGCCCTCAATTATCTCTCGGCAGAACCTCGTGCGGTTCTCGAAACTCCCCCCGTAAGGTCCCGAACGATCCACCGCCGACAGAAACTCGTGCGCCAGATCTCCATGCGCGTGCTTGACGTCCACAAAGTCAAAGCCCGCCTCCTTCGCAACCTTCGCCGCCTCGATGAATTTTGCCACGACATCTGGAATCTCATCGTCCCGTATGACATGCTCTGCTCCACAGTTGAACTTCTTGTCCAATAATGGATGCGCGTAAGCGGTCACAGACTCCAGTTTCGACGCTTCATTCGGATGCGAATACCGCCCTGAATGCGTCAACTGGATGCCGATGCATAAATCGTCATCACTGCCGAATTTTTCCCGATGCGTCCGATGCATCTCCACAACCATCTTCTTCAATGCGGTAAGTGTATGCGGCGCAATCATCAACTGCTGTGGATTGCTCCGACCCGAATGCATGACCGCCCCCGCCTCCGTCCCGAACAGCAATTTCGCCCCCGACGATGCGAAGCGCAGCCACCGCCTACGTGTAAATTCGCTCGGCGAACCGTCTGCCTCGCAATCCCATCCCTCCATCGGCAGTATCGCCCAGCGATTGCCGATCGTGCGACCTTTATATGCGACTGGTTGTGCGAGCGCCGCCGTACCATCAGACGCAATTGTTGGTTCAATTCCAATATGGTATCCTTCTGATTGGACGTATGCTGCGAATTCCTCTGCCGTCTTGAACTCTGTTACTTTACGATACGTTGGCATAGTAGTTTCCTCCTCTTAGTTTTCAAACACCCCCGAAGCCAGCAAGCTCGCCTGCACCTTCTTTACATCCACCTCGCGCGGACGGACACCGTCACGGACCGCTATCGCGGCCGCCGTGCCAACGCCCTGCCCTATCGCCAGGCAGATGCCCATGACGCGATAGTTCGAGTGCGCCTTGTGAGTCCCCGAAATGTTGCGGCCAGACAGCAGCAACCCATCGATTTTCTCAGGCACGCAGGCGCGATATGGAATCGAATAGGCTCCCTTCGCCTTGAATTGCCTCTGTGCGCCATGTTCATCCAGCCCAGGCCCTTTCAGCGAATGGATGTCGAAATTGAAATAATTGCGAGTGGTAATCCAGTCGTCGAACACCCGAGCCTCCACAATGTCCTCCGCCGTCAGCGTATAGACGCCTTTGAAATGACGCGTCTCACGAATTCCGACGTACTCCGCCGTCGTCACGAGATAGCACTTCTCATATCCTGGGACATATTCGCGCAAGAAGCGCACAATCGCCTCCATCTGGCGGCGGCATTCGATTTCAGCCTTCGTCAAGTCCCGCACATCTGTACCGTTGATGCCAATCGCATTGGTCATGTTGACGCATACCTGTCCAGGCAATGGATTCCTGTAGAGCAGCACATGCCCTGCGGGAGCGGGCAGATTCGCCTTGCCCAATGCCTGCACTTCGCCTTTTGGAATATCAACAAATGACTCGAAGCCAGGAGGAAATATGGCTCTTGAATAATCGACGCCGCCAATCATGAACATCGTCGTAACAGGCTGGCAGCCATGGTCTTCCTCGCGACCAAGCAAATACTCTGCGCCAGCGAATGCCGCGACATCGCCGTCCCCCGTTGCGTCAATCACGACCTTTGCACGAATCGCCTCGCGCCCCGACTTGCTTTCCGTAACCACGCCGCGCACCGTCGTGCCATCCATGATGGTGGCAACCGCCATGGTATGCAACTGAATACGCACGCCTGCATCCAGCAGCAGTTCCTGCAAAGCCCCCTTGAGCGCCTCGTGGCAGCAACGCAAATCCGAATCTGGAAGCGTCGCCGTCATCTCAGCCCCTGGACCGAACTGATTGGTATTCATCATCGGCGGCAACGAAGCCATGCCATGCATTTTCCGTGCTATTTCAACCTGCAGCGGATTCGTCGAGTTGCCCGTCCAATGGGACATCATGCCTGCCGTCGCCATGCCGCCGAGACAGCCGCTCTTTTCAATCAGCATGACCTTCGCGCCTTCCCGCGCCGCCGCCAATGCCGCTCCGACTCCAGCGGGACCACCGCCCGCCACAAGCACGTCCACGCTCGCGATAACAGGGATTCTTCGCGCCGCCTCTTCGTAGTATTCCATAATTCTACCCTCTGTTACTGCTGTTTCATCGTCATGCTGACTGTGCCAAGCGGCGGTAACTTGACGGCGACCTGCGTGTCGCCGTCCACCATCTCCATCATCGGCGGAAGAACCAATCCGCCCGACAGAAGTTGGCTGAATGACCAAGCGCCTTTGAGTTTGAATTCCGCACGCTGATACGTATGTTTGACATTGCCGACAAACAGATGGAGAAGCCCATCCGTCGCTACATAACCCCATAGCCGAATATCCTCTGGGGCCTTTGATGCCGCCATGACGGAAAACGCGCCGTTGATACTCGCCGCCGCCTTAAGCAGAAATTCCCTTGCTGGACGCCTCTCTGGCAAGTCCTCCAGCCATGAATAGATGTCCTTCGGCATGACGGCATCCGCCAATAGCGCACTGAATGATTCCGCCTCCTGGCCATTCGCAAAACGCCTGAACACGAAGGACGAGCCATCTCCGTCATAGCCGATTTCCACCACATTGCCATCCGATGCCTTGCAAACGGCCGCTTTTTCAGCGTCGCTGAAAAAGCCAGGGTGGAGAATCACCAGCGGCCCCGCGCCCCTCATAGGCAATTTGTCAATCCTCACGGATGCTGGAAGCACCGCGCCATGCGCAATCAGCCCCGCATGGAGAAGATGTGAATTCAGTACCGCCTTCCCGTAGCGATAGGCGTCCGTTTCTTTTCGATCCGCATTATCAGACCAGACGACACACGGATATGGCAAATGGGCAGCCGTCGCGCAAAATGCCTTTCGGTACAACTCGTCAAACATCTCCCATTCGAACTTTCGGATGCCGTCTGCGAGGCACACCGTTACGCCATCAAGCACACGACGGCCACCGTACAGCACATTCGCAAGCGCATAGACATCCGTCTCCATGAGCGTCGGCGCATGATGAAGAACGTTATACTGCTCCAGGCCGTCCTTGACGCAATGCAGCAACAGGATGGTGCTATTAGGCAGTAGCGCCTTGATTCGTTGTAGTGTCGCACGATAGTCATCCTGCTTGGGCGTCTCCGTGAAATTCCAGCCTTCGAGTTCAAGTGCTGCTGCGTTTGCCTCGCAAATCCAGTTGTGGACACCTGCCTCCTCAAGCAATTTGTAGTCAACGCCGTTACGGATGCGCGCCTCCAATGGGTCGCGCGTCCAACACGTATTGAGCACATGCCCCCAACCGTTGCGATTGAGCATCTCAATCATCTTCTTCCAGAACTGCGCATGGCGCTTTGTATGGAAGGACGCCCACTCCTCGCGCGCATTTTCCAGTATCCACTGCGCCCGTTCTGGAAGGTCCAGGTCTGGTGGACAATGAATGCCCGCGCATTCGGCGAACTGCCCGACCATGTCGTCTGAAAAATCCGCATGGGAGATGTTCTCGCGCGGATGTCCGAAACCGTCCGCGCCATGCAAACCATCAAATCCGTAGTCTCGCAAAAACGACTCCAGTTGACGGACAAAGAAATCCTCATAGAGCGTCCCGTCCGACAGATGCTTCCAGATACACAACGAAGTCTTCTGCCCCTTGCAATCGACATATCGCACTTCCTGGTGGTGGTCAATCCATTCATCTGTATCTGGAAGTCCCTTCTGACGCTGGCGCTCCTTCGACATCAACTGGTCAAAGAAACTCACATAGACCTTAACACCATGACTGTGCAATTCATTGATCAATCCACGCAACTGGAAACGTGTCCAGTTCTGGATATCATGCTCTTCGTTTCGCGGCCGAGCCTGATACGCGCAGTGCTTCAAGCCGATGGGGGCGTCTTCGGCCAGCCCATGATGCGAATGGATGAGGTCCGTATTCCAAATCAAAATGGATATCACCTCTGGCTTGACGGGCATCCGCGAGAGGAACTCTTCCACGCCGTAGTCCCCCTGACGATTGTCAAAGCCAATCAATTCCATCCAGAGAAATTTGCGGAAGTTTGCTTCTGCCATCATCGTAAATATCCTCTATTCCAGTTCAATCTTGTAAACTGCGGGCTTCGCGTAGTTCACGGTTTCGCCAGATGCCAGCCTGCCATTCAACAACATGACGAGTTGATTTGCATTCTCAGGCACCGTGATAATAGTCCGAGCGACCTGCCAGCCGTCTTCTCCCGCTGGACCAAACGTTGCCATCACGTCGCTCTCATGCGCACGCCAGGCACCGTCCTTCTGCCAGCGAATCGACAGCGATGGATTCTTTCCCTTAGCCATCACTTCGACCGCGTATGTGCCAGCAGGCTCGACATTCGTCCGAACAATCGCACAACCCTGCTCGACTCCTTCCAACCGCACAGAATTCGACTCGCCGATTTTCAATTGCGTGTCGATGCTGAATTTGCCCTTCGGCGTCATTTCCCAACTGGACCAGCCTGACGGCAATCCCTTGCTTTCCCAGTCAAATGGTTTCGCTGCTGTGTCTTTTGCGCCATTTGCCTGCGCTGGAAGGCAGTTTGCGTTCTGCACGAGATTCACCAACGCCCCAGCAGCACTCTTCTCCTTGAAGATTTTCATGTAGGCGACCTGCGGATCACGGATGATTTCCATCGCCCGCCAAATACCAGGCAATGCGTCATTCCACGTCTCCGTGTCGCTCATGCGACCTGCAAACGACACTTTCTTCACGTTAAAATCCGCAGGATAGTCCCACTTCACCCAGTTGTACTTCTCGCCATAGACCCAGCAATATTCGTCGCAGGCGAACATCGCCTGCGTGAAATTGCCGATAAGACGCTTCAAGCGCGACCCTTTGTAAGGTGGGAAATACCAACTGCTTCCTTCCTTGTTGACATACATGTCAAGATATAATCCAAAACTCGCCTGGACTTGTGAGCAATACTTCACACGGTTCTCGGGGGCGACCACATACGCAAATGCACGCGTAATCAGCAACGCCGTGCGAATGAAGTCATAACTCTCGAAATCATAACGATAGGCGTTTTCACACCCATCAACCAGTTTCATTTTCGGCAGTGCTTCATCCAGAAGACCGTTGATGAACGGCACCCACAGGTTCCCCTGCGCCTCCATCGCCTGTGATGCATCAACCCCTTGGTTCATCAGCGTCGGATTCATGCTGATCAGCCAGAAAGACAACACAACGGCATCGGGATATTCCGCCGCGATTGCCTTCATCACCTGTCCGCCACGACGACGCGCCAGCACAGCGTTTTCCGCGTAAGTTCCTTTGTCGATTGTCGGATTGTATGTGTACTGTCTGGTTCTAGGATAGTCCTCGGGGTCAAGGAGAATGCCTCGTGCGCCTGTCGTCTTCGCCAGCCAGGCGATGATTCCCATGTTGTTCGCGATGATCGCCCACCGTTCATCATCGTTCCAGCGGAGGCGCGACTGCGGAGCGAAGAATGCCGTGATAAGGTTGTGCTTCAGCCGTCCGCCATTGATCTTGTTCAACGTAGGAATCAGATGTTCAACCCAAGTTCTCTCCCATTTAGGCGAGACCATGGCGCTATTGAAACTGTACGACTTCCCCGATGGGGCCTTCGCAGTGCACTTGATGGAAATGCCATCCAGTGGCAGTTGTTCCAGTTTGTCGATGTTGCTTGCGATGACTTCAGGAGGCAGACGCAACAAATCCCAACTGTGCCCGATAAATTTTTTCCGCCCCGCATGCGCAGACAACGTTACCATCGCGACAATCATTAGTAAAACTAGTTTCTTCATGTACAGCCCCTTGTTGTATGGTTGGTAATTGGTGGTTGGTGGTTTCAGATTTCATTGTTCGATTATATTTTCATCCTCCTTCTCCACCTTCGCGTCAACGAGTCGGCGGGTACTGCGGTCGAAACTGAGTCCTACGAGCCATATCGGAAGCCCCGTCGC
>JAGCTA010000438.1 GCA_017963875.1 Victivallales bacterium
GCTTCGCGAAAATCTCACTTTCACCGCGGCTGTGCGGTTTGGAATGGTTTGACATCTCCATGCCGACGCCGAAAGGCATGCTCCGTTGCCGTCTGGAAAAAGGCAAGCCGTCGCGGGTGGATTTGCCGGCCGGACTGGCCTGCGTCATGCGGTAATCAGAAATGGCGTGATGGAAAGACGAAAAATGTTGTTTTTTTAATGAAAAATTAGAAAATTGATTGAAACAATGGATATTAGTATGAAAAGATAATAGTATGTATGTAGTGGCTATTGATGGCTAACAAAAATCAACAGACAAAAGAAAAGGAAAATGGCAAGATGTTGAAAGAAAAGCTTTTTTTTTGTGTGTGTATGCTGATGTGGGCCATATGCATGGGAGGCTTGGCTTTAGGGCAGAATCAGACCTGTCCGCTCTGCGGGCAGAATACCATTTTGCCAGTGGTCTATGGAAAATTCAATGATAAAGTACAACAAGAACAGTCTTCTGGAAAAATCATTTGGGGTGGTAATGGTGAGGCGAAAGAAGAATTCAGATGCAGTTTCTGTAGTCGCCATATTGATCCGTATTTGAGGAAGATCCGTAAGCTTTTAAAGGAGTATCCCGAAAGGGTGTTCGAGCCGGAGGCGATGTATCTGACAGAAGGGAAGATAAAGATTTGCTACGGCTGGAAATGTGGTGATGATTTAAAAGCTTTTGTGAGTAAGGGGGCGCAGTTATTTAAGCTGGATAAGGATTTTCGATCTCATTCTATTGCTTTGCGTATATCATCAGAAGATGAATTCTTCATTTATGTTATTCATCGAAATGAAGATATAGCTATATTTACATATTTACGTGATCGTTGTTTTCTTGAAATGAAAGTATTGCATGATATTGAGAACGAACTCAAAAAAGAAAAGCCGGACTGGGATTTCATCATGCAAGGGCTTCGCCAAATGGCGTTAATCATTGATCATCCTGATTCAGGATTCAGTGCACGTGGCACAGCCTTTTCAGATGTGAAAAATTACTTGCGTGACAAATGGTACAAAGTTCAGCAAAAGCAAAGGCCAGAGTCTCTTGATAAATTGTCGCTACATGACGTTGCGGAGGTTCAATTCATCAGAAACAAGTTTCGGGAAGTCTGCGATGTGGCGATGACCAATCTGCCTCCGACGGCTGCATTCTACTATCGATATGAAAAACTGAATTTCGATCCTCCAGCTAAACAGGATCCTGCAGAACGTGAGACATTGATAAAGGATATCCGTGCATATCATGAGAAGGAAATCAACTCAAGCTCCTCTAGTATGTTGATTCAGCTTCTGGCGGATAGTTGTCGTTCGGCGGCAGATTTGGACGCGATTGAAAAGGAGCTTGATCTGTATTTGGACACGACTGGGTTTTGGTATGGCGCAGAGGGGGTGTTCCATAAAATTTTGCTGAAGGCTCGTGTATATGATTCGAAGAAGGCCATTATTTGGGCGGAGAAGATTACCGACAGGCTTCAGAATGAAGAGCATCTGAAGAAAACCTTCACGAAATTTACCAAGGATCAGAAAAAAAGGATAATGCCTTCTGGCGAGGATTATGAGAAAAGGATTGCGGCGGAGGTGGAAAAAGCACAATTGCATAATCGTCCTTTGGTGGAGGATATTTATACGCAGGTTTACCTTGCCTGTTGGAAGACAGGTGATTATGATGTGGCAGTCCGTTGGCTGGAGTTCTGTGGCGATCATAACGGAAGGTATCTTTTGTGCAAGCCAGAGGAACATCTGAAGCTAGTTAAGGAGTCGAAAGATTATTTCGCCTTTGTACGGAAAGACGATGAATCTCCGCTTCGGCAAGCCATTGCCAAGCGAGATGTTGCTGCGATGGAGGCAATTTGTAATGAGACAAAGGATTCATTCCTTTGTGCGGAAGCGGGGCTTCATCTTGCCGAATTACTTTTGGAACAGGAGCGGGCGGTCGATGCCAAACGGATTTTGATGCAGTGGAAAATTCCGTTGGCCAATAATTCGCGTCTGGCGCTTGCATTTGATGATTTGATTCGTTCCATGCTTTCGCGTCGTGACTTGTTGAAAACCAAAGACGCTATTGCGCTTCAGGATGCCAACTGGCTTCGGATGCAGGCTTTTGACCGTTATTCGCGTGCGGAAGCGGGCGAAGCGCGTCGCCTAGGCATGAAATATCTCCATGACAAATCACCAGAATTGTATGAGTATTGCAAGGAGCGTCTGATGAAACAACAACAGATGTTATCCTATATCATTCTTGATTTTGAAGACGGGCTTCAAGAAAAGACTTCCCCTAGTAAAACTGAACAGTCAAATTGATTCACCTCTTTGAAAAAGCATGGTTTGACGATGGTTGCTTGTTTGTGGAAGCGTTTCTGCTTGCCAGTCCGCTGAGGACGATTATATTTTTACAGATTCATCAATAATACAATAATATTATAACAAACATCATCACAGGAGAATGCCATGTCCTTTTTAAGTTGTCATAAACCATTGCTTTTGAATGCTTGCGTTGTCATGTCCTTTCTGACGACGGGTTGCACCGCCATCGAAGAGACCGTCCGTGGCTCCGTCATCATCGCGAAGGAGAAAATGGGCATGCAGACCGCAATGGCTGCTCCCGCTCCTGCGCCACGTGCCGCGCAAAGCACAGAGGCCATGCTAGATGCGGACATTGAGTCGCAGAAATTCAC
>JAGCTA010000059.1 GCA_017963875.1 Victivallales bacterium
GCCGCCGATACGGTCCAGAACGCCGATTTCACGCGGTTCAACCAACTGGAAATTGCCGTCGATATTCGTGATGGCACCCCAACGATGGCAGTTCGTGCTGACGACTTCACGGAGCGTTGTGGCAAATGCCGTCGCGTGTGGATATGATTCCTTGACGCGCATGACCATTTCCTTGAAACTGTCGATTTTGGCTGCGATGTCTTTTCCGCCTGCTTCAGGCCCCTTGATTCCAAGGCAGAGTTGGAAGTCCTCTTCATTTCCAATGAGGACATCCGCGACGCTTGCGATTTCGCTGAAACTGTCATGCAGTTCCTGCTCACGGCCTTTCCAGAAGGAAGCACGGTAGTTCAAGTCAAAGGAAATCTTTGTGCCGTATTTCTTTGCCGCACGTGCCAGTTCAAGACAGAATTTCGTTGTCGCTGGGGATAACGCGCCGACAAGACCTGACATGTGGATGATCTGCACACCCTGCTGACCGAAAATTTTGTCAAGGTCAAAATATTTGACATCCAGCAGACGACCGACTTCACCTGCACGGTCGTTGGCGACACGCGGTCCGCGGCTGCCGTATCCGCTGTCCGCCAGATTGAACTGGTGACGGTATCCCCAGGGACCGCCCTGCTCGATTTCTGGACCTTCGTAATCCATGTGGCGGCTGGCGAGATTGTCTTTGATCATGCGTGCGATGGGGCTGTCCTTGACAAATGCCGTCAGGACCTTCACTGGCAGTCCGAGATAGGAAACGATGCTGGCGACATTTGTTTCGGCGCTGGTCACCTGCATTTTGAACATGTCGCTGCAGTGGAATGGCTGCCCGTCCAGCGGCGTCAAACGAATGCCCATACTGGTTGGAACCAACAATGAATAAGCCGCATCGTTCTTGAGTTGCAGAGTCATCTCTTTTCTCCTAATGTTGAATGTGAAAACTGTCTCTAGACTATCTAGAAAAAAACATGACAAGATAATATATCCTTATTAAGGGAAATTCCCAATATTCAGAAGTTGCCTTGACATCTGACGCAGCCCATCGGAATAGTCATGCGGGAGTGGATTCAACTGGATGATTTTCCCATCCAGTTCCTTTGCAACGGCATGGGCGGTCTTCTCATTGAACTGTGGCTGAACGAAAACACATCGGATACCCGCTGACTTCGCCTGATGGATCAAAGCACTGAGATGACGCCCCGTCGGTTCCCGCCCCCCAACTTCCACGACCATCTGCCTCAAGCCATACCTTGACAGAAAATATCCAAACGCGGGATGAAACACAAGCACGGGCTTTCCGCGCAACGGCTCCAGTTCTTTTCTCAACTCGTTGTCCAAGGCATCCAAGGACGCAATATATGCATCGCGCCGAACAATGATTTCCCGCACGTGCTCTGGCAGTTTTTCAGTCAAAGCCTTGGCGACGGCACGAGCATGCACTTTCATATTGGCAATGCTCAGCCATACATGCGGATCCAAATGACCATGGTGATGACCATGCTCCTCGCCATGGGAATGGCCGTCATCCATCGGCAAAAACTCCATGCCGTCGATTGTATCCAAAATCGGCAATGACGGAAAAGTCGCACGAATCTTAGGAACCAACGCCTTCTCGAAGGGAACGCCTATGGTCAGGAAAAAAGCCGCTTTCTCCAGGGCGGCTATTCGCCTAGGTCCAGGCACAAATGTCTCAGGACTGGCTCCCGAAGGAACCAACGCCTCGACAGAAACCAATTCACCGCCTATGCGCTTAACGCTCTCCAACTGCGGCTCTATGCTCACCATCACGAACAATGGCTGGCTTTGCACGACCGCCGTAAACAATATCATCAGTAGAAAAATAACCTTTTGCATTCGTCGTTCAAAATTCGCTCTATTCCCCAAGAGTGTAGGGAATTGTACAAGCCAACGAGACTGTGCAAAGACCCCGAAGGGGTCAAATGTCAGTAACCCCAGGTTGAGCAAAGCGAAACCTGGGGAGAAGCCACACCGAAAGAATTCCGACCTCAAAGAGGTCGAACCTATCCGCTTGGGGAATAGAGCCTTTTCTAAATTATTCATTTTCAATGGCACTTTAGTCTTTCGGCTTGTCTGACGTGACAGTCTCTTCTTTGTCCGAAACCGTTGTCTCCTGCTTTGCGGGTTCGACGGTCTCCTGCTTTGCGGGTTCGACGGTCTTCTGCTTTGCAGGGTCAACAGCCTCCTGTTCGCCGAATGTGCCTTTCATTTGGTATTCCAAAGCAACTGCCTTCTCGAAATTGACCTCCTTAAGTGTTTCGCTGAAAGCCTTATAGCGCTTCTTCAGACCATCTGCCAGATGTTCGGGAAGCATTGCGAAATACTGCCTGCCGTCAACGCTGTCGTTTTCCCTGAAAGCCTCCTCCACAGTCGCCAACGTAATCGTATCTGGAGGACAGCCTGGAACAAACAAATCAGCATCCTGCTCACTATCTACTTGCAAAAGCAACTTCGCCCTGACAAGCACTCCGACGACATATCTGAGTTGCCTCATCGGAATCGAATTCTCCACAGCGTATTTTTCAGGATTCCAACTATGCTCTTTGCCCGCGAATGCCTTGCACGCCTCATACATGGCAAGTTGCCCCAAAAGGAGGCAAACACCCGCAGGCATCGGCTGCTCGTTTTTTTCAAGACGCATAAATCTATGATATTGAACAGCATAACTAAACTCACAGCCGAGAAGGACAATACACCAGTTCGAGTAGAGGACGGCCAGGAAGAACGGCAATGCGGCAAAAGTCCCGTATATTGTGTTGTATTTCGCCAAACCAATCTGCAATTTCAAATATGCCCATAAGACAATGAACCACAGGATGCAGGCGAAAAAGCCCCCGAAAAATCCCGCACGGGCTTTCACTCGAGTATTCGGCATGAAAATATACAGCATCACGAAGAAAAGGAATAGCATCGTCGCGACAAACAGTTTGCAGAAAAACACCATAAGCCCCGCCGCAGCCCCGATATGTTCGGACAGCCAGCCCAAGACATGTTCGCTCATCAACAGCGAATTCACACTCATGACAGTCACAATCAGCAATGGGGCAACAATCAGCACAACAAGATAGCCAGGAAAGGACTTCAACAGCCCACGGCCTTTGCTCACTCCCCATATCAGGTTAAAGCATTTCTCAAGTTTCGCTATCGATAAAACGACACCGATGATCAACATCAGTGAACCGACAATTCCAAGCGCCGCAAAATTCGTCCTGTCAACATAAGTGAAAACGTGGATAATAATTTTCTGCATTGATTCTGGCAATTCATGAACGATGCCTCTTTCTGGGCTGTCTTCGGGAAGATCCTTCACACGGTAACTTTCCTCAACGATACTGTCACTTGCATGTTTTTCCGCAGTTTTCTCAACATGCTCAGTGCCAGCCGCATCGCCTATTTGCGAATTTGAATCGGATTGTTCTTGCCCCTGAACTCCTTCACTGTTGCCTTCGGGATGTTCCTTCACATGATTGGCGTCCTTGACTGCTTTGATACTCGCATGACTTCTCCCCACTTCCTCAACACGCTCAATGCCAATCGCATCGTACAAATGTTTCTGCATTCCAATCCCCTTCGAAAAGGAGAACATGATGGCAAGCATCGGCACCAAGGAAACCATCGTTATATACGTCAATGCAGACGCCTGAAGCCCGCAGCCATCCTTCTTATACCCCTTAACAGTGGTTGACAACACCTTAAGCAATTGCAGCGCTACACGTTTCAGCGGAGCCGTCGTGGCAATGTCCGTCATCCACATCCCCTCTGCGAGAAATTCCTTTATGAACGTAAACTTCTGTTTTGTCTTTTGATTACCCATAACGCCATTGTCCGTCTTTTTAGATATGACCTAACCAAGGAATGGCAAGCATCATCCGTTTGTTAAACATGGAATCTGTTTGCTGAAACTCAATTTCGATTGAAAATACCATATTTACTTTACAACCTGAAATGATTTTTACGAGAAAAAACGATATCTAAACACTCCATTATGGACGACCTGGCATCAGTTCAGCCCAAACTTCCAGCCACTATGTCCAAAAAAATCGCTTTACTCTTTACATAATTGAAACAATTGTTACATTATTCATACTCGCACACTTGTCATCATTTTAAAGGTCCATTGATATGCCAGATACAAAAACAAACTCCGCCATACCGACATTGCCGATTTCGGCGATGAAACCTGTCTCTGCAAAAACGCCAACACGTACTCACAAAAGCACGACACACCCGAAATCGTTTCAGCATCCCAATGACTATATCGTCATGCCTGCGGCACAAGATCATTCACAAAACACAACTTTTTCTGCGACGAAGTCCTTCCTCGATACACCGTCATGGCTGAAAATCGTCTGCGGCATTTCATTGTCGCTCATGGCAAATCAACTTAACCTGGCACCTTCAGGCATTCTTCACAAACTGTATCTTTCGGACATCGCGTTCCTTCTCGCTATCATTCCTATAGTCTTTTTTCTTCTCAGAAAACCGCACCGATACATCCACTTGCCTCTTCTTTGCCTTCTGCCAGTCATCGTTGTCAGTATATCAAATTTCTTTACGGGAACTGGCCTAGGAGGTGTTGTCGAATCCTGTCAGACGGCAGCGACTTTCATTGGCGGAACGGTGCTTTTCGCCTTCATGCTGAGATACATGCCATTAACGGCGCTTTTGGGCGTCACCATCGGGCTTGTTCTCAATCTCCTTGCCGCGTCCATCCAAGATATTTTGTACGGGGCGTTCATTACCATCGCCCCAAAGGATATCATGGAACTGCCGTATGGCATCGGGAAATCCATGACAGGATTGTTCAGAAGCAAAATCGCATTCAGTTGCTATGTGACTATTATCCTTTCATGGATAATCCCATTATGGTTGTCAGCGCCGTTTTCCAGCAGGACACAGCGTACATACCGCCTGACATTGTGCTTTTTCCTTGTCCTCTGGGGCATCTGCATGATTCCACATGCCATGTTCGCAATTTTGGCATCAGTCATCACCATCGTAAGCGCATTTGCCATTCGCCGTCCCAAAGGCGTCATCATCGCCTGCGGGGTATTTCTGGCATTCCTTGCAGTACTCTTCATCCCTGCTCAACTGCACTATGAATCATGGAAAGCGACGGTTTCGCCTCTAAAAGGCTACAACTACGTTCCCGATGCATCCATTCTTTTCAATCAACCGAGTCCAGTGCAATCATCCGAACCATCACCCTTTGCCAACCAACTCAAGTCATGCCATTATGAGCTCATTGCCGCCTTAAGGCTTGCCGCCTCCCAACCGCTCTGTGGCGTTGGTTCAGGAAACTATCAGAAGGAAATCGGTGCCGCCTACTCCTTGAACGAAGACCGCAATTGGTGCCAGTTGCCCGTCCAGCGTATCAACGACATTGAGACCGACAGCCAGGCGGGCTGGGGCATTCTGGCAGCGACCATCGGCTTCCCTGGCCTCATCGCCATCGCCTATTTCCTGCTAGCCGCCCTTGGAAAGAATCTCAAACGCATCCATGATGACATGGAAGACGGCTTCTTCCTGCATATCGGCGGCGCGGCCTCCCTCACCGCTTTCATTCTGGTTATGTTCCTTTGCGACCCGACCATCAGAGGCCTCTGTTGGTTCCTCGCATTGGCGTTGGCATCCGCCGAGACTGGCCCCGTCATGCGGCTGTCTTCCATCCATCTGAACTGGAATATCTTCACACGGATAAGGCTTGTCGAGTTGTTTGTCATCGCCATGTTATTTATTGCATGCATCCCAGCTGGTTCAGCCATTAATTCGCGCATGAAGAATCAGTGCCAGAAAAATCCCAAACAGGCAACACCTGCGTGCAAGCCTGTTAAAAAATCATCTGAAACGACATCCGAATCGCTAGAGACAGCCACACCGCCTTCTGTGGTTCCAGAAGCCTCCAATACTCCCCCTGCCCCGAATCTCCCAGCGGCAGATGCCTCGAAGACGGCATCCGAGCCTTTAGCAGCCACGACAGCACCAGCGGCAACCGAGGCGCCATTGCCGCCTCAGGCTGTCATAGCTGAAGACAGCGACGAACTCTTTGTTGTCTTCAATGCAGACAAGGCCACCGACATCACCATGCCAATGCGCAAGGAAGACGATGACAGCGAC